>NZ_RCOA01000001.1:0-45013 GCF_004307585.1 Pseudomonas sp. Sample_20
AACGCCGGCACCGAAGGCCCGGGCATGATCGAAGGCCGCGTTTCCGCTGGCGTCTTCGTCGGCAAGGGTTCGGACCTGGGCGGCGGTTGCTCGACCATGGGCACCCTGTCGGGCGGTGGCAACATCGTGATCAAGGTCGGCGAAGGCTGCCTGATCGGCGCCAACGCCGGTATCGGCATTCCGCTGGGCGACCGCAACACTGTGGAATCGGGCCTGTACGTCACCGCTGGCACCAAGGTTGCGCTGCTGGACGAGCACAACAATCTGGTCAAGGTTGTGAAGGCGCGCGAGCTGGCCGGTCAGACTGATCTGCTGTTCCGTCGCAACTCGGAAACCGGTGCTGTGGAATGCAAGACCCACAAATCGGCGATCGAACTGAACGAAGCGCTGCACGCTCACAACTAAGCGCTGTAGGCCTGTGGGAGCGAGTCTGCTCGCGAAACTTCTGGCGTCCTCAATGACGCTTTCGCGAGCAGGTTCGCTCCCACAAGGTTTGGCGTACACCCCGCCCAATTTCACAGGGCTGAACCCATGATGATCCCCTCCCCCTGGCGCGCCGATTTCCCGGCTATCGCCGCCCTGCAACGGCAAGACCAGACCTATCTGGACAGCGCCGCCACTACGCAAAAACCCCAGGCCCTGCTCGACGCACTGACGCATTACTACGCCAACGGCGCGGCCAATGTGCATCGTGCGCAACACCTGCCCGGTGCCCACGCGACGCAAGCGTTCGAAGACAGTCGGCGCAAGGTTGGCCAATGGCTGAATGCCGGTGACAGCGGGCAAATCATCTTCACCCACGGCGCCACCAGCGCGCTGAATCTGCTGGCTTATGGTCTGGAGCCTCTGTTTCAGCCGGGCGATGAGATCGTCATCAGCGCCCTGGAGCATCACGCCAACCTGCTGCCGTGGCAGCAACTGGCGCAACGTCGCAATCTGAAACTGGTGATCCTGCCGCTGGATGCCGACGGCCTGATCGACCTCGGCGCTGCCGTACACCTGATCGGCCCGCGCACGCGTTTGCTGGCAGTCAGTCAGCTGTCCAACGTCCTTGGTGCCTGGCAACCGCTGACCGCTTTGCTCGGCATGGCCAAGGCGCAGAACGCGCTGACGGTAGTCGATGGCGCGCAAGGCGTGGTGCACGGCCGGCATGACGTGCAGGCGCTGGGTTGCGACTTCTATGTGTTTTCCAGCCACAAGCTCTACGGCCCCGATGGCCTCGGCGTGCTGTTCGGGCGCAACGCTGCGCTGGAGCAATTGCAGCATTGGCAATTCGGCGGCGAGATGGTGCTTGACGCCAACTATCAGGATTCGCGCTTCCGCCCGGCGCCGTTGGGGTTCGAGGCGGGCACACCGCCGATCGCCAGTGTCATCGGCCTCGGCGCCACGCTGGATTATCTGGCTGGACTGGATCAGCAAGCCGTGTCTGCCCACGAAGCGGCGCTGCACGACTACCTGTTGCGCGGCCTCGCCGCCCGCAATGGCATTCGCCTGCTGGGCAAGCCGCAACTGGCGCTGGCCAGTTTTGTCGTCGAAGGCGTGCACAACGCTGATCTGGCGCATCTGCTTACCGAACAAGGCATCGCCGTGCGTGCGGGGCATCACTGCGCCATGCCGCTGATGAAAAGCTTCGAACTGGCCGGCGCGATTCGCGTGTCGCTGGCGCTGTATAACGACTCGGAAGATCTGGAGCGCTTTTTCGAGGCGCTGGATCAGGCCCTGGAGATGTTGCGATGAGCCTGCCGGTGGAGGCGGCCGAAGCGCTGCAGACGTTTCAGACTGCGGCGGGCTGGGAACAGCGGGCGCGGCTGCTGATGCAGTTCGGCGATCGCTTGCCGGTGCTGGATGACGCGCAAAAGTGCGAGGCCAACCGGGTGCATGGCTGTGAGAGTCAGGTGTGGCTGGTCGGGGATTTGCGCGACGGGCACTGGCAGTTCAAGGCAAGCAGCGATGCGCGGATGATTCGCGGGTTGGTGGCGTTGCTGCTGTTGCGGGTCAACGGCTTGTCGGCGGTGGAGTTGCAGCAGGTGGATCTGCCGGAGTGGTTCAATCAGTTGGGCTTGTCGCGGCAGTTGTCGCCTTCGCGCAGCAATGGCCTGAATGCGGTGCTCCAGCGGATGAATGAGTTGGCGCGCTAATCGCCTTCGCGAGCAGGCTCGCTCCCACAATGGAAATGCATTTCCCTGTGGGAGCGAGCCTGCTCGCGAAGAGGCCCTCATTAATACCCTCAGGCTTGAGGTTTGACCCGGTCCGCCGGGCGCCGAACACCAGCGACAATCTTGTCCACAGCCTTGGTCGCAGCGACCATGCCAAATGTCGCGGTAACCATCATCACCGCGCCAAACCCGCCGGCGCAGTCGAGCTTCACGCCGTCGCCGACAAAACTCTTCTGCAGACAAATGCTGCCGTCCGGTTTCGGGTAGCGCAGCTGTTCGGTGGAAAACACACACGGCACGCTGTAGTGGCGGGTCACGGTGCGGGAAAAGCCGTAGTCCCGGCGCAACGTCGAACGGACTTTCGAGGCCAGCGGATCGTTAAAGGTACGGTTCAAGTCGCAGACCTGAATCAGCGTCGGATCGATCTGCCCGCCCGCGCCGCCGGTGGTGATGATCTGGATCTTGCGGCGTTTGCACCAAGCGATCAGCGCCGCTTTGGCATTGACCGCATCGATGCAGTCGATCACGCAGTCGATGTTCGGCGTGATGTATTCGGCCATGGTGTCGCGGGTAACGAAATCGGCCACGGCGTGCACCGTGCAATCGGGGTTGATCCCGCGCAGGCGCTCGGCCATCACCTCGACCTTGGGTTTGCCGACGGTGCTGTCCAACGCGTGCAACTGGCGGTTGGCATTGCTGACGCAGACGTCGTCGAGGTCAAACAGCGAAATCTCGCCCACCCCGCAACGGGCCATGGCTTCTGCCGCCCAGGAACCGACGCCACCGACGCCGACGATCGCCACATGGGCGGCGCGCAAGCGTTCCAGGCCTTCGATGCCATACAAACGGGCGATGCCTGCAAACCGCGGATCTTCTGTACTCATGACCATTACCCCAAAAACCGGCGCGCATTATAGGGCTACGCAGCGACAAGTTTTAAGCTGCAAGCGACAAGTGTAAGAACTTAAGTCAGAGACGGCTGCCCAACGTCAGGCATTTTCCCGTCAGTTGTACGACTGGTTAACCGCCGGTGTAGGATGCGCGCCCCTCGGGCGTCTATCCGACCGATCCTTCGTTCCACAGCCTTTGGAACCCGAAACAGCTATGTCATCGCGTAAATTTGGACTCAACCTGGTGGTGGTGCTGGCCATCGCTGCCTTGTTCACCGGTTTCTGGGCGCTGGTCAATCGCCCGGTCACGGCGCCGAACTGGCCGCAGCAAATCTCCGGCTTCTCGTATTCGCCATTCCAGCAGGGGCAATTCCCACAGAAGGATCAGTATCCGTCTGACGACGAAATGCGCCGTGACCTGGAAATCATGAGCAAGCTGACCGACAACATTCGTATCTACTCGGTCGACGGCTCGCTTGGAGACATCCCGAAACTGGCTGAAGAATTCGGCCTGCGTGTCACCCTCGGCATCTGGATCAGCCCGGACCAGGAACGCAACGAACGGGAAATCACCAAAGCCATCGAACTGGCCAACACCTCCAGAAGCGTCGTGCGCGTGGTGGTCGGCAACGAGGCGCTGTTTCGTGAAGAAATCACCCCGGAAGCGCTGATCGTTCTGCTGGATCGGGTGCGCGCTGCGGTCAAAGTACCGGTGACCACCTCTGAGCAATGGCATATCTGGGAGAAATACCCGCAACTGGCCAGGCACGTTGACCTGATCGCCGCCCACGTCCTGCCCTACTGGGAATTCATTCCGGTGGACAAGGCCGGCCAGTTCGTCTTCGACCGCGCCCGCGATCTGAAAAAACTCTTTCCGAAAAAACCGCTGCTGCTCTCCGAGGTCGGCTGGCCGAGCAATGGTCGCATGCGCGGTGGCGCCGATGCCTCGCCGGCAGATCAGGCGATTTACCTGCGCACACTGGTCAACAAGCTCAATCGCCAAGGCTTCAACTACTTCGTGATCGAAGCGTTCGACCAGCCGTGGAAGGCCAGCGATGAAGGTTCGGTCGGCGCCTACTGGGGCGTGTTCAACGCCGCGCGCCAGCAGAAATTCAATTTCGAAGGCCCGGTGGTGGCGATTCCGCAATGGCGCGTGCTGGCCATCGGCTCGGTGGTGCTGGCGCTGCTGTCGCTGACCCTGCTGATGATCGACGGCTCGGCCCTGCGCCAGCGCGGTCGTACGTTCCTGACCTTTATCGCGTTCCTCTGCGGCTCGGTGCTGGTGTACATCGGTTACGACTACAGCCAGCAATACAGCACGTGGTTCAGCCTCACGGTCGGATTCCTCCTGGCGCTCGGTGCGCTCGGGGTATTCATCGTCCTGCTTACAGAGGCCCATGAACTGGCCGAAGCGGTGTGGATTCACAAGCGCCGGCGGGAATTCCTGCCGGTGCTGGGCGATTCTGATTACCGGCCGAAAGTGTCGATCCATGTGCCGTGCTACAACGAGCCGCCAGAGATGGTCAAACAGACCCTCGACGCCCTCGCCGCACTTGATTATCCGGACTTCGAAGTCCTGATCATCGACAACAACACCAAGGACTCGGCCGTCTGGGAACCGGTGCGCGATTACTGCGCAACCCTCGGCCCGCGCTTCAAGTTCTTCCACGTATCGCCGCTGGCCGGTTTCAAGGGCGGCGCGCTGAATTACCTGATTCCGCACACCGCCAAGGACGCCGAAGTGATCGCGGTGATCGACTCCGATTACTGCGTGCACCCGAACTGGCTCAAGCACATGGTGCCGCACTTCGCCGACCCGAAAATCGCCGTGGTGCAGTCGCCGCAGGATTATCGCGACCAGAACGAAAGCACCTTCAAGAAGCTGTGCTACGCCGAATACAAGGGCTTCTTCCACATCGGCATGGTCACCCGCAACGACCGTGACGCGATCATTCAGCACGGCACCATGACCATGACCCGCCGTTCCGTGCTGGAGGAATTGGGCTGGGCTGACTGGTGCATCTGTGAAGACGCCGAACTCGGCCTGCGCGTGTTCGAGAAAGGCCTGTCGGCGGCGTATTACCACGACAGCTACGGCAAGGGCCTGATGCCGGATACCTTCATCGACTTCAAGAAACAGCGTTTCCGTTGGGCGTATGGCGCGATCCAGATCATCAAGCGCCACACCCGCAGCCTGCTGCGCGGCAAGGACACCGAACTGACCCGTGGCCAGCGTTATCACTTCCTCGCCGGCTGGCTGCCGTGGGTCGCCGATGGCATGAACATCTTCTTCACCGTTGGCGCGCTGTTGTGGTCGGCGGCGATGATCATCGTGCCGCAACGGGTCGATCCGCCGTTGCTGATTTTCGCGATCCCGCCACTGGCGCTTTTCGTGTTCAAGGTCGGCAAGATCATCTTCCTTTATCGCCGCGCCGTCGGCGTGAATCTGAAAGATGCGTTCTGCGCGGCACTGGCCGGGCTGGCGTTGTCGCACACCATCGCCAAAGCGGTGCTGTACGGTTTCTTCACCAGCAGCATTCCGTTCTTCCGCACGCCGAAAAACGCTGACAACCACGGTTTCTGGGTGGCGATCAGCGAGGCTCGCGAGGAGCTGTTCATCATGCTGTTGCTGTGGGGCGCGGCGCTGGGGATCTTCCTGGTGCAGGGCATTCCGAGCAATGACATGCGCTTCTGGGTAACCATGCTGCTGGTGCAGTCGCTGCCGTATCTGGCGGCGCTGATCATGGCGTTCCTGTCGTCGCTGCCCAAACCTGCGGCCAAGGCTGAGCCGGCACCGGTCGTCTAAATCCGCAACGCAGCACTAAACGGCGGCCAATGGTCGCCGTTTTGCTTTAAGATAACCGCCATTTTGCGGGCGCGCTCCTATCCCTGTGGGAGCGAGCTTGCTCGCGAAGGCTTTGTAACATTCAACCCTTATGTTGCCTGTTACACCGCTTTCGCGAGCAAGCTCGCTCCCACATTGGCCTCGCTCAAATTCATGATCCGGAGTTTTCCATGACGGCCCACGCCGACCTATCGCCGACCCTTCAACTGGCCATCGACCTGATCCGCCGTCCTTCCGTGACCCCAATCGATGCCGACTGCCAGAAGCAGATGATGCAGCGCCTGGGCGATGCCGGTTTCACCCTGGAGCCGATGCGCATCGAAGATGTGGATAACTTCTGGGCCACTCATGGCAACAACGACGGCCCGGTGCTGTGCTTCGCCGGCCACACCGACGTGGTGCCGACCGGTCCGGTTACCGCATGGCAGATCGATCCGTTCAATGCCGTGATCGACGAACATGGCATGCTCTGCGGCCGTGGCGCGGCAGACATGAAAGGCAGCCTGGCATCGATGACAGTCGCCGCTGAACGCTTTGTCGCCGATTACCCGAATCACAAGGGCAAGGTCGCTTTCCTGATCACCAGCGACGAAGAAGGCCCGGCGCATCACGGCACCAAGGCTGTGGTCGAGCGTCTGGTCGCGCGCAAGGAGCGTCTGGACTGGTGCATCGTTGGCGAACCGTCGAGCACCACGCTGGTCGGCGATGTGGTAAAAAACGGCCGTCGCGGCTCCCTCGGTGCCAAGCTCACGGTCAAAGGCGTGCAGGGCCACGTGGCCTACCCGCATCTGGCGAAGAACCCGATCCACCTCGCCGCTCCGGCGCTGGCAGAGCTGGCCGCCGAGCACTGGGACCACGGCAACGATTTCTTCCCGCCGACCAGTTTCCAGATTTCCAACCTCAATTCCGGCACCGGCGCGACCAACGTGATCCCCGGTGATCTGGTGGCGGTGTTCAACTTCCGTTTCTCCACCGAATCAACCGTCGAAGGCCTGCAGAAACGCGTTGCCGACATCCTCGACAAGCATGGTCTGGACTGGCACATCGACTGGGCGCTGTCCGGCCTGCCATTCCTCACCGAACCGGGCGCGCTGCTCGATGCGGTATCGTCGAGCATCAAGGACATCACCGGTCGCGAGACCAAGGCGTCGACCAGCGGCGGCACCTCCGATGGCCGCTTCATCGCGACCATGGGCACGCAAGTGGTTGAACTGGGCCCGGTCAACGCGACCATCCACCAGGTCAACGAGCGCGTGCTGGCGGCGGATCTCGATGTGCTGACGGAAATCTATTACCAGACCCTGATCAAGTTGCTCGCCTGATGCTCGCGTGCCCGATCTGCAGTGAGCCGCTCAACGCGGTCGACAACGGCGTGGTCTGCCCCGCCGGGCATCGGTTTGACCGTGCGCGTCAGGGTTATCTGAACCTGTTGCCGGTGCAGCACAAGAACAGCCGCGACCCGGGCGACAATCAAGCGATGGTCGAGGCGCGGCGTGATTTCCTCAACGCCGGGCATTACGCGCCAGTGGCCAAGCGTCTGGCTGAATTGGCGGCGAGTTATGCGCCGGAGCGTTGGGTCGACATCGGTTGTGGCGAGGGTTACTACACCGCGCAAATCGCCGAAGCGTTGCCCAATGCGGATGGCTATGCACTGGACATTTCCCGCGAAGCGGTCAAACGCGCCTGCAAGCGCAATCCGGCAATTACCTGGTTGATTGCCAGCATGGCCCGCGTGCCATTGGCTTCAGGCAGTTGCCAGTTTCTCGCCAGCGTCTTCAGTCCGTTGGACTGGGAGGAAGCCAAGCGTCTGCTCAGCGTCGGCGGCGGCCTGATGAAGGTCGGCCCGACCCGCGGCCATCTGATGGAATTGCGCGAACGCCTGTACGACGAAGTGCGCGAATACACCGACGACAAGCACCTGGCCCTGGTGCCGGCAGGCATGGTTTTGGCGCACAGCGAAACCCTGGAATTCAAGCTGACCCTGGACAAGCCCGAGGACCGCGCCAACCTGTTGGCGATGACGCCTCACGGCTGGCGTGCCAGTGCCGAGCGTCGTGCGGCGGTGATCGAGCAGGCCGAGCCGTTCGAGACCACCGTGTCGATGCGCTACGATTATTTCGTTCTTCAATAACTTTTGGTCCCGGGCAAAGGCCCGGGGCCGGCTAAATCCGCGAATGGATTTTTCAGACCCGCAGTGAGGACATCCATGCGCCAACCGGACATCGAGATTTACCTGAAAGACGCCGACGTCGACCACAAGGCCATCGCCGCCTGGCTCGGCCAAGCGCTTGGCCCGTGCAGCGACTGGGTGCAGAAAGGCCAGACGTACAAGTGCAAGGCCGGCAACGTGCCGGTGACCTGGCTGCCGAAAGCCGTGGGCAAGTGGAACAGCCTGTTCCTGGAAAGCGACCAGACCCCCTGGGACGACGACATCGCCTGCGCCCGCGCAGCCTTTGCCGCACTGAACGTCGAGGTGCGCTGCGCACCGGGAACGTGGGTCGAAGAAGAAGGTGAAGAAACCGCCGATCGCTGGATTCGCATCAGCGAAGACGGAGAAGAAGAGATCACCTGGAAGACCGCTTAGCGGCAGCTACAAGCTTCAAGCTTCAAGCTGAACTGCTTGCAGCTTGAGGCTTGAGGCTTGCAGCTGCTTTTACAGGCCTACAACGTCTTCCGCCTGCAACCCCTTCTCGCCGGTGATCACCGCGTACTCGACCTGTTGACCTTCGGTCAGCGAGCGGTGCCCTTCGCCGCGTATCGCGCGGTAGTGCACAAACACGTCCACGCCGTCGTCGCGCTGGATAAAGCCGTAGCCTTTGGCGTCGTTGAACCACTTCACGTTGCCGGTTTCGCGTGTTGCCATCTGTTCATACTCCTTTTTTATTATTGAACGGGCTTTTCGCAGGAAAGCCTTCGAGGAACGTCAGCCTGCGTCCGACGTCCATGACAGGGCACCGGCAACAGAGCGCCGAGTATATGACAGGTGAAGAAACTCTCAACAGGAGATTACTTCGGCGCTTTTTTGCCGATTTTCGCCTAATACGGCAAACTGTCCGCCCCGAGCGCCTGCTCGGTTTTATTCACTCACGCAGAAGCCGTATGACCCGTTCCCCGTTCCGCCGTCTTGTGTTTGGCACCCTGCGCCGCCTGTTGTATCTCTGGGTTCGCTCCGAGACCATCAATCAGTCGTCGTTCACCCTCAACCTCGACCGCAGTCGTCCGGTGTTCTACGTCCTGCAAAACCCCTCGCTGACCGATCTGGCGGTGGTCGACACCGAGTGCACCAAGGCCGGCCTGCCCCGCCCGGTGCTGGCGGTGTCGGTGGGTTCACTCATCGAACCAGCGGCGTTTTTCTATTTGACGCCGGACCCGGACTGGCTCGGTCGCCAGGACAAACGCGGCGCGCCGCCGACCCTCACCCGTCTGGTCAGCGCGCTGACTCAGAATGCTGCCGAAGACGCGCAGATCATTCCGGTCAGCGTGTTCTGGGGCCAGTCCCCGGACAGCGAAAACAGTCCGTGGAAACTGTTGTTCGCCGACAGCTGGGCAGTCACCGGACGTCTGCGCCGGCTGCTGAGCATCATCGTCCTCGGGCGTAAAACCCGCGTGCAGTTCTCCGCGCCGATTCACCTGCGCGAACTGATCGATCACAACAAGGGCCACGAGCGCACCGTGCGCATGGCCCAGCGCATCCTGCGCGTGCACTTCCGCAATCTGAAAGCAGCGGTGATCGGCCCGGACATTTCCCACCGGCGCAATCTGGTCAAAGGCCTGCTCAACCAGCCGCTGGTCAAACAGGCGATCCTCGACGAAGCCGAGCGCGAAAAAATCTCCCCGGAGAAAGCCAAGGCCCAGGCCCTGCGCTACGGCAACGAGATCGCCTCGGACTACACCTACACAGCGATCCGTTTTCTCGAAGTGGTGCTGAGCTGGTTCTGGAACAAGATCTACGACGGCATCAAGGTCAACCACATCGAGGGCGTGCAGAACGTTGCGCAGGGTCACGAAGTGATCTACGTGCCGTGCCATCGCAGCCACATCGATTACCTGCTGCTTTCCTATCTGCTGTTCCGCAACGGCCTGACCCCGCCGCACATTGCTGCCGGGATCAACCTGAACATGCCGGTGATCGGCAGCCTGCTGCGTCGCGGCGGTGCGTTCTTCATGCGCCGCACATTCAAGGGCAATCCGCTGTACACCTCGGTGTTCAACGAATATCTGCACACGCTGTTCACCAAAGGTTTCCCGGTCGAGTATTTCGTCGAGGGCGGGCGCTCGCGCACCGGGCGCATGCTGCAACCGAAAACCGGCATGCTCGCGATCACCCTGCGCAGTTTCCTGCGTTCGTCGCGGATGCCGATCGTCTTCGTGCCGGTGTACATCGGATACGAGCGCGTGCTCGAAGGCCGCACCTACCTCGGCGAACTGCGTGGGGCGAGCAAGAAAAAAGAATCGATCTTCGACATTTTCAAAGTGATCGGCGCGCTCAAGCAGCGCTTTGGCCAAGTCGCGGTGAACTTCGGCGAGCCGATCAAACTGGCGGAATTCCTCGACGCCGAGCAACCGGACTGGCGCCAGCAGGAGCTCGGCCCGCAGTTCAAACCGGCGTGGCTCAACGAAACCACCAACCGCCTCGGCGAGAAAGTCGCCCGGCACCTCAACGAAGCGGCGGCGATCAATCCGGTGAATCTGGTGGCGTTGGCTCTGCTGTCGACCACGCGTCTGGCCTTGGATGATCGCGCCATGGCGCGGGTGCTTGACTTGTATCTGGCGCTGCTGCGCAAGGTCCCGTATTCGCCACACACCACCTTGCCGGAAGGCGATGGCCGGGCGCTGATCGAGCATGTGAAAGACATGGATCTGCTCGCCGAGCAGAACGATGCGCTGGGCAAGATTCTGTATCTGGACGAGCAGAACGCAGTCCTGATGACTTACTACCGCAACAACGTCCTGCACATTTTCGCTCTGCCGTCGTTGCTGGCGAGTTTCTTCCAGAGCACCTCGCGCATGAGCCGCGAGCAGATCCTGCGCTACACCCGCGCGCTGTATCCGTACCTGCAATCGGAATTGTTCATCCGCTGGAGCCTGGACGAACTCGACGCGGTGATCGATCAGTGGCTGGAAGCCTTCGTCGAGCAGGGCCTGCTGCGTTTCGAGAAGGACGTTTACCTGCGCCCGGCACCGAGTTCGCGGCATTTCGTGCTGCTGACACTACTGTCGAAAAGCATCGCGCAGACCTTGCAGCGGTTCTACATGACCGTATCTTTGCTGCTCAACAGCGGCCAGAACAGCATCAGCGCCGAAGAGCTGGAAGATCTGTGCACAGTGATGGCCCAGCGTCTGTCGATCCTCCATGGCCTGAACGCCCCAGAGTTTTTCGACAAGAGTCTGTTCCGCCACTTCATCCAGACCCTGCTCGACCTCGACGTCCTGCGCCGCGACGAAGCCGGCAAGCTCAGCTACCACGAACTGCTCGGCGAGCTGGCCGAAGGCGCGGCCAAGCGCGTGTTGCCGGCGGAGATTCGCCTGTCGATCCGCCAGGTCGCGCTGCACCGCAGTGAAGATGCGGCGGATCAGATTACGCCACAGCCTGAGGCTTGAAGCCTTACCCCTGTGGGAGCGAGCCTGCTCGCGAAGACGGAGTGTCAGTCGCCATTTAGTTTGACTGAACCAGCGCTTTCGCGAGCAGGCTCGCTCCCACATTGAAAGGAGATTCACCCATGAAAAAACTGCTGACCCTCGCCGTCGCCACCCTGCTCAGCGCCTGCCAATCAACCACCCCCGCCGGCAAGGCCAGCCTCGACGGCGAAGTCTTCTACCTGCAACGCATCGCCCTGCCCCCGAGCGCGACTCTGAGCGTGAGCCTGCAAGATGTGTCGCTGGCCGATGCACCGGCCATCGTCCTCGCTGAACAGAACGGCCCGATCAAAGGCCAGGTGCCGCTGCCGTTTCATTTGAGCTACGATCCGGCGCAGGTCAAATCCGGCCACCGTTACTCGGTCAGCGCACGTATTGAAGTCAACGGCGAGTTGATGTTCATCACCACCGAAAACCATGCCGTGCAGCTCGACGGCAACGACCCGCAGCCGCTGAAAATCCGCGTCGACGCCGTTCGTTAATCCATTTTTCGCCACAAGGAAGCCGCCATGCGCCGCCCTACCCTTCGCTTCGCCGCCGCCTGCGCCGGTCTGCTGATCTCCGCCAACGCCTTGGCCTTGTCGCTCAACGACCTGTCGCAACAAGACGCCACCGGCGGCCTCAAGGACGCCCTGACCCAAGGCGCCCAGATCGCCGTGAAACAACTCGGCACCCCGGGCGGCTTCAGCAACAACCCCGAAGTGAAAATCGAACTGCCAGGCAAACTCGGCAAAGCCGCAAGCAAGATGAAAGCCTTCGGCATGGGCGCCCAGGTCGAAGAACTGGAAACCGCGATGAACAAAGCCGCCGAATCCGCCGTGACCCAGGCCCAGCCAATCCTAGTCGATGCAGTAAAGAAAATGAGCGTGGCCGACGCCAAAGGCATCCTCAGCGGCGGCAACGATTCGGCGACCCAATACCTGAACAAATCCAGCCGCGAACAGATCCGCGCGAAATTCCTGCCCATCGTCAAGCAAGCCACCGACAAGGTCGGCGTCGCGCAGAAATACAACGCCTTTGCAGGTCAAGCTGCGGCTTTCGGTGTCGTCGACGCCAAGAGCGCCAACGTTGAAAGCTACGTCACCGAACAGGCACTCAACGGTTTGTTTGAAATGATCGGCAAGCAGGAAGAAACAATTCGTCAGAACCCGGCCGCTGCGGCGACGAGTCTGGCGAAGAAGGTGTTTGGTACGTTGTAATTTCCGAACCACAAAAAAAGCCCGCTCAACTTCCTCGGTTCAGCGGTTTTTTTTGCGCATCCGCTTTGTGGATCGACCGGACCGAGGACACGATTCACCGCAGTTCAGCAAGGGAAATCCTCTGCCGATGCGCAGTCATAGCGGGAAGTCGGGCTGATTACCAGAGCAACGTCGGCTTGAGATACCGAGTCAGTATCCGCAAAAGAAACAGATCAAAAGCCCCTCACCCTAGCCCTCTCCCGGAGGGAGAGGGGACTGACCGAGGTGTTCAGGCGAAATACGCCGACTTGCGATACCGAGTCGAATGCAGATTTTGGAACGCCCAAAATCGGCTCCCTCTCCCTCGGGAGAGGGCTGGGGTGAGGGGCAGCAACAACACAAATCAAAAGCCGAACACCCACGCTTTTCACCACTCAATAGGCCGAGTGTCAGCTCGCCTGCTCTTGATCTTGATCCACCGGCGACGTCGGAAGGCTGAGTGGAGGGACTGATCCGGCGTGGGAGCGCAGCGACCGTCTGGCGCAGCCAGACACAGCGCAAGGAAGTGCAGCGAAGGAACGCGAGCCTGCGAGGGACGGACGCAGGAGCAAGCCTTTTCGGTTACCTTTTTGCTGGGCCGGCACTCCGGCGTTTGAAAAAGGTGACGGCGTAAGAGCGGAACCGTAATCAGCAACACCCACAGCAACGGATATACACCCAAAACCCCACGTCATGGTCGGCCCGAAGGCCGCCACGACACAAAAACCTCAAGCCTCCTTACGCACCCTGAACCAGGCCGCATACAACGCCGGCAAAAACAACAGCGTCAGCGCCGTGGCCACAATCAGCCCGCCCATGATCGCCACCGCCATCGGCCCGAAAAACACACTGCGCGACAGCGGAATCATCGCCAGCACCGCCGCCAGCGCCGTCAACACAATCGGCCGGAACCGCCGCACCGTAGCCTCGATAATCGCCTGCCAAGGCTTAAGCCCCGAAGCAATATCCTGCTCGATCTGATCGACCAGAATCACCGAATTGCGCATGATCATCCCGGACAATGCGATGGTCCCGAGCATCGCCACAAACCCGAACGGCTGCCGGAACACCATCAGAAACAACGTCACCCCGATCAAGCCCAACGGCGCCGTCAGAAACACCATCGCCGTGCGCGAGAAACTGCGCAACTGCACCATCAGCAAGGTCAACACCACGACAATGAACATCGGCACCCCGGCATTCACCGACTTCTGCCCGCGCTCGGAATCCTCCACCGTGCCGCCGACATCCAGCAGATAACCATCGGGCAACTCAGCGCGAATCGGGTCCAGCGTCGGCATGATCTGTTTGACCAGCGTCGCCGGTTGTTCCTTGCCATAAATGTCCGCGCGTACGGTCACGTTTGGCAGGCGGTTGCGGTGCCAGATGATGCCTTCCTCGAAGCCGTATTCCAGCGTGGCAATCTGCGACAACGCCACACTGCGACCGTTATCGGTCGGCACCGCCAGGCTCGGCAACAACGACAATTCAGTGCGCTCGTGCACGGTGCCGCGCAGCAGAATCTCGATCAATTCGTTGTCTTCGCGGTACTGGCTGACCGTCGAGCCGACCAGCGAACTCTGCAGGAATTTCGCCAGATTGGCGGTGCTCACACCGAGGGCGCGGGCGCGATCCTGGTCGATATTCAGGTAGACAACTTTGCTTGGCTCCTCCCAGTCCAGATGCACGTTGACCACATGCGGATTCTCGCGAACCTTTGCCGCCACCTTGCGCGCCAACGCACGGACTTCTTCGATGTGCTCGCCCGTGACGCGGAACTGCACCGGATAGCCAACCGGCGGGCCATTTTCCAAACGAGTGACCCGCGAACGCAGGGCCGGGAACTGTTCGTTGAGGGTTTCGATCAACCAGCTGCGCAGCGCTTCACGCTCTTCGATGGTTTTTGCCAACACCACGAACTGGGCAAAACTCGCCGCCGGCAGTTGCTGATCCAGCGGCAGATAAAAGCGTGGCGAACCGGTGCCGACATAGGCCACATAATTGTCGATGCCAGCGTGCTCCTTGAGCAGCGCTTCGAGGCGTTTGACTTCACTGGTGGTGTTGGCCAGCGAAACGCCTTCGGCCAGTTTCAGGTCGACCATCAACTCCAGCCGGTTCGAAGCCGGGAAGAACTGCTGCGGGACGAAACGGAACAGCATCACCGAGGCAATGAACAGGCCCACAGTCAGCACGATCACAGTCTTGCGATGGGCCACGCACCACTCCACCAGACGCCGGACGCGCTGATAAAACGGCGTAGCATACGGATCCGGTTGACCATCGCCAGTGCCGTGTTTTGCCACGTGAATTTTCGCCAGATCCGGCAGGAGTTTTTCCCCCAGATACGGCACGAACATCACCGCCGCGACCCATGAGGCGAGCAAGGCAATGGTCACCACCTGGAAAATCGAGCGGGTGTATTCGCCGGTGCCGGACTGCGCAGTGGCAATCGGCAGGAAGCCGGCGGCGGTGATCAGCGTGCCGGTAAGCATCGGGAATGCGGTGCTGGTCCAGGCATAACTCGCCGCGCGAATGCGGTCGAAGCCCTGCTCCATTTTGATCGCCATCATTTCCACGGCGATGATCGCGTCGTCCACCAGCAGACCCAGCGCCAGCACCAGCGCACCGAGGGAAATCTTGTGCAGACCGATGCCGAGGTAATACATGCAAGCGAAGGTCATCGCCAGCACCAGCGGAATGGTCAGCGCGACGACCATGCCGGTGCGCACACCGAGGGAAAAGAAGCTCACCAGCAAGACGATCGCCAACGCCTCGACCAACACCTGGACGAACTCGCCGACGCCGGTTTTTACCGCTGCCGGCTGATCGGACACCTTGCGCAACTGCATGCCGGCCGGGAGGTTTTTCTGGATCCGCGAGAACTCGCCCTCCAGTGCCTTGCCCAGCACCAGAATGTCGCCGCCGTCCTTCATCGCCACGGCCAGACCGATCGCGTCGTCGCCCATGAAACGCATGCGCGGCGCCGGTGGGTCGCTGAAACCGCGACGCACATTGGCGATATCGGCGATGCGGAACGTACGATCGGCGACGCGGATCGGAAAGTTCTTTATCTCATCGACTGTCTGAAAATTCCCCGAGACGCGTAGCTGCAAGCGCTCGCTGCCGGTTTCGAAGAACCCCGCCGTGGATACCGCGTTCTGTTCCTCCAGCGCCTGCTGCACCGCCGCCAGCGGCAAGCCCAGAGTGGCGAGCTTGACGTTGGACAGCTCGACCCAGATTTTCTCGTCCTGCAACCCAAGCAGTTCGACCTTGCCGACGTCCTTGACCCGCTGCAGCTGGATCTGGATGCGGTCGGCGTAATCCTTGAGCACGGCGTAGTCGAAACCGTCGCCGGTCAACGCATAGATATTGCCGAAGGTGGTGCCGAACTCATCGTTGAAGAACGGCCCCTGAATTCCCGGCGGCAAAGTCTGGCGAATGTCGCCGACCTTCTTGCGCAACTGGTACCAGAGATCAGGGATCTGCTTGGAGTGCATCGAGTCGCGGGCGATGAAGGTGACCTGGGATTCACCGGGGCGGGAGAACGACATGATGCGTTCGTACTCGCCGGTTTCCATCAGCTTCTTTTCGATACGTTCAGTGACCTGGCGCGAGACCTCCTGCGCGGTCGCACCGGGCCAGCGGGTCTGAATGACCATCGCCTTGAACGTGAACGGCGGGTCTTCACTCTGGCCGAGTTTGGTGTAGGACAACGCGCCGACAACGGCGAGCAAAAGCATCAGGAACAGTACGATCTGGCGATTACGCAACGCCCATTCGGAGAGGTTGAAGCGCATCGGGGCTTACTCCTTGTTCGCCAGATTGACCACACGATTGGAGCGATCCACTGGTCGCACCTGCTGGCCGTCGAGCAATACGTGAACGCCGGCAGCCACCACCCAGTCGCTGGCATTCAGGCCTTCGAGCACCGCCACGCTTTTCTCGCCGAACGGACCGACCCGCACCGGGGTTTTCTTCAACGTGTTGTTGCCGTTGACCACCCAGACGTAAGTCGCGCCGTTTTCAGCGGTCAGCGCGGAAAGCGGTATCGACAGCGAGACACTGTCAGCCGATTGCACGAACACCCGGGCGCTCTGCCCCAGTTCAGCCGGCACTTTGCCGCTGGTGAACGAGATACGCGCGGCAAAAGTGCGTGAGCGCGGGTCGGCGGACGGCGACAACTCGCGGATCTGCCCGGCGAAGCGTTGATTCTGCTGCGCCCACAATTCCACGGTCACTGGCTGACCGACCTTGAAGCGGCCGAAGCTTTGCTCCGGCAGGCTGATCAACACTTCGCGCTCACCATCGGTGGCGAGGGTGAACACGGTTTGCCCGGCAGCGACCACCTGCCCGACTTCCACCGAACGCTTGGCCACCACGCCATCCTGTGGCGCACGCAGCACCGCGTAACTGGCCTGGTTGGTCGAAACGTTGAATTCAGCTTTGATTTGTTTAAGGCGGGCTTCGCCGGAACGATATAGATTTTCGGCGTTGTCGTAGGCCGAGCGGCTGACCATCTGCCGATCCATCAGGGTTTTGTAGCGATCGCGCTCGGCGCGCACCAGGTTCAGATTGGCCTCGGCGGCGGCGACCTGCGCGCGGGTGGCTTCCAGTTGCAGGCGCACATCCTGCGGATCGAGTTCGGCCAAGGGCTGATCGGCCTTGACGCGCTGGCCTTCGTCGACCAGTCGTCGGCTGACTTTGCCGCCGATGCGGAATGCCAGATCAGGCTCATAGCGGGCGCGAACCTCGCCCGGATAACTTTCCATCGCCTGCGCCGAAGGCTCGGGCTGTACCACCATGGCCGGTCGCACGGTGACCTTGGTCACCTCTTCCTGACCGCACGCCGATAACAGGAACGCCAGACTGACTGGCACGGCAAAGGACAACGCATGGCGGAACATGGTGACGGACCTTTCGCGAATGAGGCTTGGAATATTTATACTGGCGGGTATGGTATTAATAGCAAACTCACCAGTCCAGTATTAAAAGCGAAGAATGTCGAACAATCTTTCAGCTCCAAACGGCCCGGGCCGCCCCAAGGATCTGGCCAAACGCCAGGCGATCCTGGATGCGGCGAAAACCCTGTTTCTTTGCCATGGCTACGCCAACACCAGCATGGACGCGGTGGCCAGCGAGGCGGGCGTGTCGAAGCTGACGGTCTACAGCCATTTCAACGACAAGGAGACGCTGTTCTCCGCCGCCGTCGTCGCGAAATGCGAGGAACAATTGCCGCCGCTGTTCTTCGAATTGCCGGACGGCATCGCGGTGGAAAATGTATTGCTGAACATTGCCCGAGGCTTCCACCAACTGATCAACAGCGATGAATCGGTGAACCTGCACCGCCTGATCATGGCGCTGGGCAGTCAGGATCCGAAGCTGTCGCTGATCTTCTTCGAGGCCGGCCCAGAGCGCGTGGTCAACGGCATGGAAGGTCTGCTGGCGAAAATCCATGCAACCGGCGCGCTGAGCATCGACCAGCCACGCAACGCCGCCGAGCATTTCTTCTGCCTGATCAAAGGGGCGGGAAATTTTCGTTTGTTGTACGGCTGCGGCGAGCCGCTGACCGGAGAGGCAGCGGAGCGGCATGTGCGGGAGGTGGTGGGGTTGTTTATGAGGGCGTACAAACCCTGACAGTTTTGCGGTGCTTGTGCAGACCGCTTCGCGAGCAGGCTCGCTCCCACACTGGAATGCATTTCAACTGTGGGAGCGAGCCTGCTCGCGAATGGGGCGACGCAGTCTCAGGGCTTCAGCGCTTTTTTCGGATAAATGTCATACCGGCTCGATTTGCCATCCAGCGCATGGCTCGGTTTCGGCCCTTCGATGCACGGCGCCTTGCGCGGGCGTTTGACTACCACCCGGTGCGTGGCCAGCGCCAGCGCGGCTTCAAGCAGGGCCGGGGCATCCGGATCATCACCGACCAGCGGGCGGAACAGGCGCATTTCCTTTTTCACCAGCGCGGTTTTCTCGCGATGCGGGAACATCGGGTCGAGGTAGATCACCTGCGGCGGCTCCCCTTCCCAACTGCGCATCACTTCGATGGAATTGCCCTTGAGCAATTTCATCCGCGCCACGATCGGCGCTACATCGAAATCTTCTGCCGCCCGGGCCAGGCCGTCCTCAAGCAGTGCGCCGATCAGCGGCTGACGCTCGATCAGGCTCATTTCACAACCGAGACTGGCCAGCACAAACGCGTCCTTGCCCAGCCCCGCCGTGGCATCGAGGACGCGCGGACGCACGCCTTGGGCGATGCCGACCGCTTTAGCGATCATCTGCCCGCTGCCGCCGCCATACAAACGACGATGCGCCGCGCCGCCTTCGACGAAGTCGACCCGCACCGGCCCAGGCGCATCCGGGCCGAGCTGCTGCAACTGCAAACCCTGCTCGCCGACCTGCAAGGCGAACTCACCGTGCGCCTCGCCGAGCGGCAGGCCGAGACGTTCGGCCCAGTGCTCGGCTTGCGCTTGAAACGTCGGGGCGAGGGCCTGGACATGGATGCGGCAGGCCGCAGGTGACTCGATCATGAAAAAACGCTCAAAAAAGTTAAGGATCGACAAAAACCGCCGATAAACCATTCAACGCGCATTTTGCCAGAGCTGAGCGTCAACCGAAAAAAATGTCAGGCATTCTTCCCACATCGATTGGCTACGTTTCGCCCCATGGCGACTTCAGCCGTCATAACACTCAAGCACTGAGCGGCGTCAGTCACCTGTGGCAGGATTTCTTTGCCCAGGCCCTGGCCGAACAGACGAGTGAAGTGGTGCCTGCCTGTGGCACGTTTCCACCGGTTGACCTGAACAGCCCGGAAGAACCGACCGTTGGCAGCGAGTTGCACGCGCATATCGTCAGCCAGCGCGAGTGCGATGTGGTAGAGACCCAGGTTCGCCCGCCAGAGCCACTGTTCCTGCCGATCGCCGAGTTCGAAATGGAGCTGCTGGACAAGCCGTTCCCACCGTTCCCGCCAGAAGAACTCAAGGCTCAGCAAGAGCAACAGGATTTCGACAGCAGCTGGGTACGCCCGATTGTGATCAACAATGGCCAGCCAGTGCCGGAGCCAGGCCCTGCTCCGCAGAAACGTCCGCTGTACCTGCCGATTGCCGAGTTCGACCTGGACTTGCTGCAGAAGCCTTACCCGCCGTTCCCGCCGGAAGAGATCGTCGAACAGCAGAAGGCCCTGGACTTCGATAATGGCTGGGCTCGCCCGATCGTTCTGCAGAACCTGCGCCTCGCCGCCTGATTCTCAGCGACACACGCTCCAGCGCCCGACATCGACATGAAAGTGATTGCGATGAGCGGCGTTGTAGTCCGGACTCAACACCACACTGAATGACTCACAGGCGCCGTCACGCAGCTGGCGCAGAAACTCTGCGTCCTGATTCTGCTTGGGCCAATCCTTGAGCACGCTGATCGTGCGCCCGTCAGCCAGGCGGAAACCGGCAATGTCCAGCGCGTCGGCACTCGCATGTCGGCTGAGAGCGCCGCTCTCACGGTTGTAGACATTGCGACAGGCAAAGCTGCCGAGGTGATCGACCCGCGCGATTTTCTGGCCGTAAACCGATTGCGCCGCCGGTTGCAGGGTGTGGTGTTCAAACATTGCGTAGGCGATCGCCAGCGGGCAACTGGCGATGAAACTGCTGCTCAGCGCCACTTCACCGCCCTGCACCCGCAGAGCACCGATCAGCGGACACTTGGCGCCCGGGCTGTCGGCCTGCGGACTGACGCGCAGATCCGAGCTGCTCAATGCCTGTGCGCAAAGCTCGGAATCACTGCGCAGGCGCATGAGTTTGTAACCGGTCAGCCAGTTGGGCGCGGCTTTTATGTCCAATGGCGCCCACGGGTTCCACTGCGGCGGCACGTCCAGCCAGCCACGCCAGACACTCACCGCGCCACCAGCGATCGCGAGCAACACCCCCCAGAACAGCCAACGTCCCATGCTCAGTCCTTGAAGAGTTGATTGGCCTTGGCATACGGCATCGACTGTGACGTGAAGCCAAAGGTGCCAAATTGCTGGATTTCTTCAGCCGCTCGGAAGAACTCGCCGAACGCCGCCAGCGCCAGTGCCGAGCCGGTGCTGATGCGGCGTACGCCCAGTTCCTCGAGCTGTTGCACGGTCAGCTTCAAACCGCCAGACATCAACACATTGACCGGTTTCGGCGCCACCGCTTGCACCACTGCGCGCACTTCTTCGGCGCTGCGTAAACCCGGTGCATAGAGCACGTCGGCACCCGCTTCGGCAAATGCCTGCAAACGGCGAATGGTGTCGTCGAGATCGGGATTACCGTGCAGGTAATTTTCGGCGCGAGCCGTAAGAATGAAGGGAAACGGCAGCGTGCGTACCGCCGCGACAGCAGCTTCAATCCGTGCGACGGCGTGTTCGAAGCAATAGATCGGCGCGTCCGGACGTCCCGTAGCGTCCTCGATCGACCCGCCCACCGCGCCCGCTTCGGCGGCACGGAGAAGACTCTGCGCGGACTCGAGCGGATCATCGGCAAAGCCGTTTTCCAAGTCCACCGCCACCGGCAGATCCGTCGCCGCGACAATCGCCCGGACATTGGCCAGGGTCTCGTCGAGACTCAACGCGCCATCAGCTTTGCCCTGAGAAAACGCGTAACCGGCGCTGGTGGTGGCCAAGGCCTGATAGCCAAGACTGGCGAGCATCTTCGCCGAGCCGGCATCCCACGGATTGGGGATGACGAAGATCCCCTGGCGATCATGCAGGGCCTTGAAGGCTTGGGCTTTAAGGAGTTGCTGTTGACTGACTTGGACGTTCATCGACGGGCTCCCGGACAGAAAAAACCCGCCTCAGAGCAAGCCAAGCTGCTCGGCGGCGGGTTCTCTGTATAGCTCAGGCAGCGCGGGCAAGCCAGGCAAACGTTGCATCAGTTGTGCGTGAAAACGTTGCGCCAGTTTCGCTGCCAACAGGTTGTCGGCGGTATGCAGAAAGACGTAGGGCGTGCGGCCCTCTTCGATCCATTCAGCGACTTTCGCCACCCACGGCACAAGAAACGCATCGTTTGCCTCAAGCTCGGGATGGCCGATGAAACGCACCTGCGGAAACTGCGTGAACGCCGCCGGACGCGTCGGTACACGCGGTTTTTTTGACTGCGCGTGGATCACCGAGGACTCGGTCGACAAGCAGCTGAACAGCGCGCGCGGGTCGAGACAGATGCGCTCGACACCGCGATCCAGCAACAGACGATTGAGCAGACGTTCGCTCTCGCCCTTGGCGAAGAACTGTTCATTGCGCACCTCGACCGCAAGCGGGCAATCCAGCGCATCGATAAACGCCGCGAGCTCCGGCAGACGCTGCGGCGTGAAGCTTTTCGACAGTTGCAGCCACAGCGGCGAAACACGTTCGCCTAACGGCTTGAGTAATTGCAGGAAAGTTTCGGCAGCGGTCAATTGCTCGCGCAAGTCGCCGCTGTGGCTGATGTCGCCGGGGAATTTGGCAGTGAAGCGAAAGTGCGCCGGCATGATCTCGGCCCAGCGCTGCACAGTGGCTGGCGACGGGCTGGCGTAGAAGGTGGTGTTGCCTTCGACGGCGTTGAACACCTGGCAGTAGAGAGCGAGAAAGTCGGAGGTTTTTGCGTCTACCGGATACAGATACTCGCGCCAGGCATTTTCGCTCCAGGACGGGCAACCGAGGTAGTAAGGCAGATCCATCAGATATACAGATCGAGGCCCAGCACGTCTGCGTCCCAATCGACAAAACCGGCGGTGCTCAGGTAGCTGGCCAGAGCCATGGCTACGCTCTTCTTCATCGCGCGGTGGTAAATCATGTCTTGTTGACGGGCAGGCAGGTTGCTCAGGCGTTGCGCGGTGGCTTGAGCGGCACGGGCGGCCATCTGCTCTTCGCTCGGGAATTCCAGCTCGCCGTCGATGATGTCGACGGATTCATCCAGCGCCGCATTGCCTTTACGCGGCTTGCGCTTGATGGGGTAGGACTGAGTGGAAACGCCGTCTATACGCATAATGTCATGCTCGGTATCAATGATGGCAATTTAGCGGCACTTGACCGACTTAGCAAACCGCCGAGTGATAACTAGAACACATAAAGCGCAAAAGGTTTTAAGCGAGGGGGCAGAAACTGACGATTGGCGATATTTGTATGTGGCCAGCGAACCTGTGGGAGCGAGCCTGCTCGCGAAGGGGCCAGCACATTCAACACATGCATTGACTGACCAGAAGCCTTCGCGAGCAAGCTCGCTCCCACAGGAGAAAGTGTCGAATCAGCGGGCTTTCGGGGTGGCAACTTTATCGCGCAGGTAGACCGGCTGGGCGTCATCTGCCGAGATCGCCTCACCGCGCTCCCAGGCGAAACGCGCCAGCGTCAACAGGTCTTCGGCGTGGGGCAGCATGCCGGCGTCGGAGCCGCTCAGATTGACCGCAATGCGTTCACCATAACCCCAACCGGTACCGGCACCGAACCAGTCACCTGTGGCATCGGCCGGTAGCGCAGCCACCTCCGGCGGCAGCACCGCTTCGGCGCCAACCAGACGCATCTCCCCCGCCGTCTCGCGGTAGCAGCCCCAATACACTTCATCCATCCGCGCATCGATCGCAGCCGCGACCTGGCTTACGCCATGTTCACGAAAGGCACGCTGCGCCAGCACGGCAAGGTTGGATACCGGCAATACCGGACGATCCAGAGCAAAGGCCAAACCCTGCACCACACCGATGGCAATGCGCACACCCGTGAACGCACCCGGGCCACGGCCGAAGGCAATCGCGTCGACCGCTTGCAACGTGGTGCCCGCATCGGCGAGCAATTGCTGGATCATCGGCAGCAGCTTCTGCG
Organism: Pseudomonas sp. Sample_20; assembly: GCF_004307585.1. Taxonomy (NCBI): domain Bacteria; kingdom Pseudomonadati; phylum Pseudomonadota; class Gammaproteobacteria; order Pseudomonadales; family Pseudomonadaceae; genus Pseudomonas; species Pseudomonas sp. Sample_20. Next base: position 23,544 of record NZ_RCOA01000001.1, read on the forward strand.
CATGCAGACGCGGGATCACCTCGTAATGGCTCGTGACCTTGCCGTCATGCAGCAAGGCAACGGAGCAAGCTTCAGTCGCGGTGTCCAGGGCCAGCAAGGTGCTCATCGATGTTTCCAAAACAGGGGTGGGGAAAAGGTGCGTCAGTATAAACAACTACGGCCCGCAAGCGGGCCGTGGATGATGCAGCCGATCAGACTTTTCAGCTCAGCGCGGCCAGCACCTTGGTGGTGATTGCATCAACCGAACCCACGCCTTCAATGTGGCTGCACTTTGGCTTGCCGCCGTTGTTGGTGGAAAGGTTCTGGTAGAACTCTACCAGCGGTTTGGTCTGCGAGTGGTAGACCGACAGGCGATGACGTACGGTTTCTTCGGTGTCGTCTTTGCGCTGCACCAGCTCTTCGCCGGTGATGTCGTCCTTGCCAGCCAGTTTCGGCGGGTTGTAAACGATGTGGTAAACGCGGCCGCTGGCTTCGTGAACACGGCGACCGGCGATGCGCTGAACGATTTCGTCGTCTTCTACAGCGATCTCGACCACGGCATCCAGCTCGACGCCGGCAGTGACCAGCGCTTCAGCCTGCGGAATGGTGCGCGGGAAGCCGTCGAACAGGAAACCGTTGGCGCAATCAGGTTGAGCGATGCGGTCCTTGACCAGCGCGATGATCAGGTCATCCGACACCAGGCCGCCGGCATCCATGATGCTCTTGGCTTGCACGCCCAGTGGAGTGCCAGCCTTGACCGCAGCACGCAGCATGTCGCCGGTGGAGATTTGCGGAATGCCGAATTTCTCGGTGATGAACTTTGCCTGAGTACCTTTACCGGCCCCGGGAGCTCCCAGCAGAATGACGCGCATCGATGTGCTCCTCAATTTTTTATATAAAAGCTTTACAAAACAAAGGATTCGCTCGTAACCGGCGGATCCTGAAAATACGGGTCGTGGCCGCACAAACGGCCAAAGGCTGATCAAGATACACAGCAGGCTGCGCCCACACAAGACGCCAAAAGTCGGAGAAACCGACGCCCGCCGTGACCTCGCGACGCGGTAACCCAAGTCGCAACCCCTACATTAACTGTCGCCTGGCGGCACTTTCCTACAGCAGGAGAAGCGGCATCCGACCCTCATCGCGAATGCCGCCTGACATGCTCAGCAACCTTAGCCGGTATTGCGCAATCCGGCGGCAATCCCCGCCACAGACACCAGCAGCGCCTGTTCCACCGGGCTGCCCTGCTCGACATCCTGCTGCCGCGAACGCGCCAACAGCTCGGCCTGCAATAGATGCAGCGGGTCCAGATAGGTATTACGCAAGCGGATGAATTCGAGGGTGTCCGGGCTGTGCGCCAGCAGCTGCGACTGCCCGGTCAGGCCCAGTACCACCGAGCACGCCTGCGACAATAGGTCGCGTAACTGCGCGCCCAATGGCAGCAGATCAGCCTCGACCAAACGTTCGTCGTAGGACTGCGCAATATCCGCATCGGCCTTGGCCAGGACCATTTCCAGCATGTCGATACGGGTGCGGAAGAACGGCCACTGTTCGCGCATCTGCCCCAGCAACTCGCCCTCGCCGCGCTCCAGCGCCTTGCTCAGCGCCGTCTCCCAGCCCAGCCAGGCCGGCAGCATCAATCGGGTTTGGGTCCAGCCGAAAATCCACGGAATTGCCCGCAGGCTTTCGATACCGCCGGCACGGCGTTTGGCCGGGCGACTGCCGAGCGGCAACCGTCCGAGCTCCTGCTCCGGGGTCGATTGACGGAAGTACTCAACGAATTGCGGATTTTCCCGCACCACCTGGCGGTAAGCGCTGACACCGTCCGCCGCCAACTCGTCCATCAGATGGCGCCATTCCGGAGTCGGCGGCGGCGGTGGCAGCAAGGTCGCTTCGAGCACGGCAGCCAGATACAGATTGAGGTTTTGCTCGGCTATGTCCGGCAGGCCGAATTTGAAACGAATCATTTCGCCCTGCTCGGTAGTACGGAAACGCCCGGCCACCGAACCCGGTGGTTGCGACAGAATCGCCGCGTGCGCCGGTCCGCCGCCACGGCCAACGGTGCCGCCGCGACCGTGGAACAGCAGCAGTTCGACTTGCTGCTCACGGCAGATTTCCACCAGTCGTTCCTGCGCGCGATATTGCGCCCACGCCGCAGCGGTGGTGCCGGCGTCCTTGGCCGAGTCGGAATAGCCGATCATCACTTCCTGCGGGCCGTGCAAACGCGCGCGATAGCCCGGCAACAGCAGCAGACGTTCCATCACCGGCCCGGCGTTGTCGAGGTCGGCGAGGGTCTCGAACAGCGGCACCACGCGCATCGGCCGCAATACGCCGGATTCCTTGAGCAGCAGTTGCACCGCGAGCACGTCGGAAGCGGCGCCGGCCATGGAGATCACGTAGGAACCCAGCGACGCAGCGGGCGCGGCGGCGATTTCCTTGCAGGTGTTGAGCACTTCGGCGGTGTCGGCCGATGGTTTGAAATGCGCGGGCAGCAACGGACGACGGTTGCTCAGCTCCTCGGTGAGGAAGTTGATGCGCTGTTCTTCATCCCAATCTTCGTAGCGGCCGAGGCCGAGGTAATCGGTGATTTCGGTCATTGCCGAGCTGTGCCGGGTCGAATCCTGACGCACATCGAGGCGCACCAGGAACAGGCCGAACGTCACCGCCCGACGCAGGCAGTCGAGCAACGGCCCGTCGGCGATGACGCCCATGCCGCACTCGTGCAGCGAGTTGAAACACAACTGCAACGGCTCGAGCAGGTCGCGATTATCGTGCAGCACATCGGCGGTGGCCGGGGTCGGCGCGGTCAACGCGGCATGCGCCCAGTTGCGTGTGGCGCGCAGGCGTTCGCGCAGTTGCTTGAGCACCGCGCGATACGGTTCGGCACTGTCGCCGGCCTTGGCCTTCAGCGCGTCGCTGGCCTGCTGCATCGACAGTTCGGCAGCAAGGTGATCGACATCGCGCAGATACAAGTCAGCGGCCATCCAGCGCGCCAGCAGCAAGACTTCGCGAGTGACGGCGGCGGTGACATTGGGGTTGCCGTCACGGTCGCCACCCATCCATGAGGCGAAGCGGATCGGCGCGGCTTCCAGCGGCAAGCGCAGACCCGTGGCGGCGAACAGCGCCTGATCGGCCTTGCGCATATGGTTGGGGATCGCCTGCCACAACGAATGCTCGATCACCGCAAAGCCCCATTTGGCTTCATCGACCGGCGTCGGGCGGGTGCGGCGGATTTCTTCGGTGTGCCAGGCTTCGGCGATCAGCCGTTGCAGTTTGCTCTGGATCTGCTCGCGCTCGGCGCTGGTCAGGTCGCGATGGTCCTGCGCGGCCAGTTGCGCGGCGATCGCGTCGTACTTCTGGATCAACGTGCGTCGCGCCACTTCGGTCGGGTGCGCGGTCAGCACCAGTTCGATTTCCAGCCGCGCCAGCTGCCGGGCCAGAGATTCGGCGCTGTGCCCTTCACTGCGCAGGCGCGCGAGCAGTTCCGGCAATACCCGCGATTCGAACGGCGCCGGTTGCGACTCCTCGCGGCGATGGATCAGCTGATATTGCTCGGCGATGTTGGCCAGGTTGAGAAACTGGTTGAAGGCCCGCGCGACCGGAAGCAATTCGTCTTCACTCAATTGATTGAGGCTGGCGCTCAGTTCAGCGTCCATCGAGCCGCGCCGGTCGGCCTTGGCGCCCTTGCGAATCTGCTCGATCTTGTCGAGGAACGCCTCGCCGTACTGGTCTCGAATGGTGTTGCCCAACAGCTCTCCGAGCAGGTGAACATCTTCGCGCAAGCGTGCATCAATATCGGTCATCAGCAGTTCTCCAGCGGTAATCGGGGACAGCGCAGAAACGAATGCTTTGCCAGAGAGTGCCGCTCTGCGCCGCTTCTTACAAGCAGGCGACGAATTGACTTTAAACCTTGCCGGCGAAAGCTAGTCTCAACAGTAAGCCGTACGACGGCCCGCCGCCGGCGCTGCCGGACACTCACCCAGGCCTGCCATCAGCAGGCGCTAAATGAGGTCATCATGAAAATTCGTGAACTCGCCCAGCATTGGGAAGAAAACGCCAAAGGTCGCCTGACCGACACCGGCTACACGATTCATCTGGACGTCGAGGCCGCCGCGCGCCTGGCGGCAATTGCCGAGATGTATCCCAAACGTCATCCCGAGGAACTGCTCGGCGAGCTGATCGGCGCCGCGCTTGAGGAGTTCGAAGCGAGCCTGCCGTATGTGAAGGGTTCGACGGTGGTGGCGACCGATGAGGAAGGTGATCCGTTGTATGAGGATGTCGGCCCGACGCCGCGTTTTCTGGCGTTGTCGCGGCGGCATTTGCATGATTTGTCCTCGGCTGAGAACAAGCAGAAGCACTGATTCCTGACACCGAGAAAAATGTGGGAGCGGGCTTGCCCGCGATGGCGGCAGTTCAGTCAAAAATGTGCTGAGCATGATGGCCTCATCGCTGGCAAGCCAGCTCCCACAGGGTACTGATCACCCTCTGATATCACCTTAAAACCCACCCGCGCGTACCGCTCCAAAGCCCCAAAGTTCCCATCCCAGAGCCTTGTCCAAACGGTCAATTTAATTTTTGGCGATAGGCCATCTTTTCTGAACTTTTCAAAAATGCCGCCGGTCGGAACAGGTAACCACGCCTGGAACGAGCGTTTCAATTCGCGTCTACAAGCGATGCTTTCGCCTCCTCTGCCAGGATGGATTCAGTTGTATTTTCAGGAGATGCCTAATGGAGTTGAAGACCATGAAAACCCAAACCTCGTTTTCCCACCTGCGCGGTCTGAAACTGGCCGCTCTGGCCATCGGCACCAGCTTCGTACTGGCCGGTTGCGCCGGTAATCCTCCGACCGAGCAGTACGCCGTGACCCAATCGGCCGTCAACAGCGCCGTCAGCGCTGGCGGTACCGAATTCGCTGCGGTGGAAATGAAGCAGGCTCAGGACAAACTGAAACAAGCTGAAATCGCCATGCACGACAAGAAGTATGACGAGGCCCGTCGCCTGTCCGAACAGGCTGAATGGGACGCTCGCGTCGCTGAACGCAAGGCTCAGGCCGCCAAGGCCGAACAGGCTGTGAAGGATTCCCAGAAAGGTGTTCAGGAACTGCGTCAGGAAAGCCAGCGCACTGTGCAGTAAGCGCGCATCCCGATCGCAAAGCTGAAACTCTTACCGATAGAAAGGACGACAAATTATGCGTAAGCAACTGATGATTCCCGCTCTTCTGGCCGCAAGCGTTGCACTGGCTGCCTGCTCCACCCCGCCTAACCCGAACCTGGAACAGGCGCGCACCAACTACGCCGGTCTGCAGGCCAACCCACAGGCGAGCAAAGTCGCAGCACTGGAAACCAAAGACGCCAGCGATTACCTGGACAAGGCCGACAAGGCTTATCTGGACAAGGAAGACGCCGCCAAGGTTGACCAACTGGCTTACCTGACCAACCAGCGCGTCGAAGTGGCCAAGCAGACAATCGCTCTGCGCACCGCTGAAAACAACCTGAAAAACGCCGCAGCCCAACGTGCCCAGGCCCGTCTGGATGCCCGTGACCAGCAGATCAAACAGCTGCAGGACAGCCTCAACGCCAAGCAGACTGATCGCGGTACGCTGGTGACTTTCGGTGACGTGCTGTTCGCCACCAACAAGGCTGATCTGAAATCCAGCGGCCTGGTGAACATCAACAAACTGGCGCAATTCCTCCAGGAAAACCCGGATCGCAAAGTGATCGTCGAGGGTTACACCGACAGCACCGGCACCGCGAGCTACAACCAGTCGCTGTCCGAGCGCCGCGCGACTTCCGTGCAGATGGCCCTGATCAAGATGGGCGTCGATCCTTCGCGCATCGTCGCTCAGGGTTATGGCAAGGAGTACCCGGTAGCGGATAACGGCAGCGTCTCGGGCCGTGCGATGAACCGTCGTGTGGAAGTGACCATCTCCAACGACAACCAGCCAGTAGCACCGCGTTCTTCGGTGAGCTCGAACTAAGCTTCACTCGGTAACGCAAAAGCCCCGCCTGAACTGATCAGGCGGGGCTTTTTTGTGGGAGCAGACATCGTAGCCCCTCACCCCAGCCCTCTCCCAAGGGAGAGGGAGCCGATTTGGTCGCTTTCAAAACTTGTGTTCGGCGCAATGGATCAGGTCGACTTAGCTTAAACAAACACCTCGGTCAGTCCCCTCTCCCTCTGGGAGAGGGTTAGGGTGAGGGCTGAACCTGCAGAATCACTCCTCCAGCTTCTGCGGGGTCTCTTCACCCATACACCGCACGGCTTTCTTCTGCGCATTAACCAGCACCCCGGTCAGGCCTTTCTGTTCGGTATCGAACAGCACCAGCACGCCATCAATGCACTGCGCCACTTGCGGCGCAGGCGTCAGCGAGACTTTGTAGTCCTCGCCCGGCACGGTCTTGAGCATGGTGAATTCGCTGAGCAGCAACGCATCCTCCGGCTTGGCAAAGTGCAGGTAGCCGTAGTACCACAGCGCCCCGACGGTGCCGAGGATGCTGCAGATACCGGTGATGATCAGCGGGATGGCATTACGTTCTTCAGTCATTGCGGGGTCTCATCTTCGGAATTCGGGGGCGGCGGATAGTTGGGGATTTCGCCGAGGCGGCGCAGGCCGTCGAAGTGTTCGGGGTCGTCGAGATAGCGCAGCATGACCTGACGCCACACCGGGTCGCCGAAGGTTTGCACATGACCGCCACGGGTCAGCTGCAACACGCGCGGCGGCGGCGCTGCCTGATACAGGCGAATGCCGTTGACCATCGGCACCAGCGGATCGTCGATGCTATGGAAGATCAGCTTCGGCACGCCGGTCAGCTGCGCCATCGAGTTGATTGCGCTGTCGCCGTCCGGCACCAGCCACGACAGCGGCACTTGCAATGGCCAGGTCAGCCACGAAGTGCTGAGGGCGAATTGGCCGACACTGCGATAACTGGCCGGCACACCATCCAGCACCAGGGCCTTGAGTTGTTTTTGCCGTTCCGGGTGCTGCGCCAGCCAATGCACCGACATCGCGCCGCCGAGGCTCTGCCCGAGCAGCACCAGCGGTTTGCCTTTGACCTCTGGCGCGTTGTCGAGCCAGGCGAACGCGGCGTCGATGTCCTGATAGATCGCCGGCAGGCTCGGCTTGCCTTCGGACAAACCGTAGCCGCGATAGTCGACCAGCAGCACCTGATAGCCGTTCTTCGGCAACCACCAGCTGCCGCCCAGATGCATCGGCAAATTGCCGCCGTTTCCGTGCAGATGCAGGACCGTGCCTTTGACCTCGACGCCAGGTTTGGCCGGCAGCCACCAGGCGTTGAGCTTCAAGCCATCGGCGGTGGTCAGGGTGACGGTGCGGTATTCGAGTTTGGCTTTGTCCGGGGTGAAGATCTGGCCCGGTTCCGGGTAGAACAGCAGCGAACTGCAACCGCTGAGGGTCAAGAGCAGGCAAAGGATGCCGAGGATTCTCATCCGGTGAAACCTCGCAAAGAAGAGAACTGAACACAAATCAAACCTGTGGGAGCGAGCCTGCTCGCGAAAGCGGTGTATCGGCCGACATCAATGTTGAAGGTGAAATCGCATTCGCGAGCAGGCTCGCTCCCACAAGGGGTTCGGTGCTGGGTCTAGAGGATATTGGAGTAATCCGCCTCAATCCGGTCCAGGCTCAAATGGTTGAGGAAGTTGGAGAAACACATCCACGCCGACAACGCATTCAAGTCCCGGAACTGGTCCGGCAGATATTTCGGCGGCACCACCAGTCCTTCGTCCACCAGTTGGCGCAAGGTCCGCATGTCTTCCAGTGTGGTCTTGCCACAGAACAACAACGGAATCTGCTCGAGCTTGCCCTTGCGCACGGCCAACTGAATGTAGTTGTAAACCATGATGAAGCCCTTGAGGTAGGACAAGTCTTTGGTAAATGGCAGACCGGTCGGCGTCGAGCCACGGAAAACCCGGCTGGCATTGCCGTAGCTTTCGGCCATCTCGAAACCCTGCTCGCGGAAGAATTCGTAAATCTGCAAAAAGTCGGCGCCCTCCTCGACCATATGAATCGCACGGGTGCGGTTGGTCAGTTTGCGCAGGCGACTCGGGTAAGAGGCGAAGGTGATGATTTCCATCAGGATCGCCAGACCTTCCTGGGTCACCGTCGACGAGGGTGGGCCTTTCGACAGGAACGTGCAGATCGGCTGGTTCAAGCCATTGAGCGTGGTGCCGACATGCACCAGACCTTCGTGGACTTCCAGTGCGCGCACGTCGCGGTCGTTGAACAGCGCGTCGGTGCGAATCTTGATGTAGTCGGCGCCCGCCGCAGCGTCGGCGACGATGCCGTCGGACTCGAACACGCGAATGGTTTCTTCGGCCTCACCGAATACCTTGTTCAGTCGGGTTTGCAGCAGGTGCACCGCGTCTTTGGCGGTGAGGATTTTCGGCTCGTCTTTGAGATCGCCGCGCCCGTCGATGTTGTTCAGGTAGTCGGACATCATCAGGCCGAGGTCGGCGAGGGTCGGGTCACCGGCGTGGAAGGCATCGGACGCCGCGCCGTACAGCTCCTGCGAGATCAGCCCGAAGTCCTCGGTGCCGCGCGCTTCGAGCATGCGCACCACCATGCGGTATTCCTTGCACATGCGCCGCATGATCTGCCCGACCGGGTTGAACTGGCCGAGCTGGCGGGTGATGTCACGCTCGATGTTCTGGAATTCCAGTTTGACCTGGCTCGAATCGAACGACAGCGGGCGGTTGAGGTAGTAGTCGCGATCCACCGCCGGCATTTCCTTGCCCTTGGCCTTGAGGAAGCCCTTGCGCACGTTGTCGTCCCACTTGACCGCATCGAGCACGCGGATCGGCGTCTGCGCCAGCACAATGCGATCGGACAACATGCGTATCGTCTGCTGGTAATCGTCCACCCGAAACTCCTGTAGAAAACGTGACGCAGGATTGCAGTACTGATCGTTCCCACGCTCTGCGTGGGAATGTCGCCCGGGACGCTCCGCGTCCCTTTTTGCTGCGTGACGCAGAGCGTCACAGGATGCATTCCCACGCGGAGCGAGGGAACGATCATCAACGGCTCGCTCCCGCAGGGTGCGTGAAACGCTAGACCGACGCCAGCACCAGGTGCATATACCGCGTCAGGATCCCGAGCATGTCCTCTTCGGCCAGAGGCTCGGCGTCGTTGAGCAGGCCCTGATATTCCATCCGTCCGATAATCGCCGTCAACACCTTGGCATCCTGCTGCGGTTCGCGCGAGCCCAGTACCTGGAACAACTGGCAGGTGCCCTGCAGCAGAATCTGCTGGTGGGAGCGCACCAGAATGGCCAGACGCGGATTGAGCAGCGCTTCCTGGCGGAACGCCTGTTCGGCCATCAGATGCTCGCGGCGGTTGATCAGTTGCCGGTGCACGTAATCGGCCATCAACCGCGCGATGTCATCGGCCAATTGCGAGCGCGACTCCGGGCTGCCGTCGGCGCTGACCACCATTTCGCGCAACAGACCCTCGTTATTGATCCACAACTTGGCCATGTACGCCGCGCTGCGCTCCACGTATTGGGCGAAGGTATCGGTGAGCAGGTCATCGATGTCCTTGAAGTAATACGTGGTCGCCGACAGCGGCACGCCGGCCTCCGCCGCGACCGCACGATGGCGCACGGCACGCACGCCGTCGCGCACGACAATGCGCATCGCGGCGTCGAGAATGTCCTGGCGACGCTGCTCACTGCCCTGTCGGCTGGCCTTGCGGCCCTGGTACTGAACACTTTCAGCGACCGCAGTGGCGATACCCGCTGCACCTTCTTGAGCTAATGCACCCATCACGACAGCACTTCCTCTACTAATGCCAAATTAACCAATTGATACATTTGTACCAGACAGGCAATAAAAAGCCGCCTGTTTTAGGCGGCTTTTTAACTGAAACGTTTACGCTTGCGGTCGCATGTGCGGGAACAGGATCACATCGCGGATCGACGGCGAGTTGGTCAGCAACATCACCAGACGATCGATGCCGATACCTTCGCCGGCGGTTGGCGGCATGCCGTACTCCAGCGCACGGACGAAGTCGGCGTCGTAGTGCATGGCTTCGTCGTCGCCGGCGTCCTTGTCGGCCACCTGCGCCATGAAGCGCTCGGCCTGGTCTTCCGCGTCGTTCAACTCGGAGTAGGCGTTGGCGATTTCACGACCACCGATGAACAGCTCGAAGCGGTCGGTGACGTTCGGGTTCTCGTCGTTACGACGGGCCAGCGGCGACACTTCGAACGGGTACTGAGTGATGAAGTGCGGCTGCTCCAGCTTGTGCTCGACCAGTTCTTCGAAAATCATCACCTGCAATTTGCCCAGCCCCTCGAAGCCCAGCACCTTGGCGCCGGCCTTCTTGGCGATGGCGCGAGCCTTGTCGATGTCGTTCAGATCATCGGCAGTCAGCTCAGGGTTGTACTTGAGGATCGAGTCGAACACCGACAGACGCACGAACGGCTCGCCGAAGTGGAACACCTTGTCGCCGTACGGCACGTCGGTGCTGCCCAGAACCAGCTGCGCCAGTTCACGGAACAATTCTTCGGTCAGGTCCATGTTGTCTTCGTAGTCGGCGTAGGCCTGGTAGAACTCCAACATGGTGAATTCAGGGTTGTGACGAGTCGAAACGCCTTCGTTACGGAAGTTGCGGTTGATCTCGAAGACCTTTTCAAAACCGCCAACCACCAGACGCTTCAGATACAGCTCTGGCGCGATACGCAGGAACATTTCCATGTCCAGCGCATTGTGGTGGGTTTCGAACGGCTTGGCTGCGGCGCCGCCGGGAATGGTCTGCAGCATCGGCGTTTCGACTTCGAGGAAGTCGCGCTTCATCAGGAAGCTGCGGATGTGCGCGATCACTTGCGAACGCACGCGGAAGGTCTGGCGTACGTCTTCGTTGACGATCAGGTCGACGTAACGCTGGCGGTAGCGCTGTTCGGTGTCGGTCAGGCCGTGGTGCTTGTCCGGCAGCGGGCGCAGCGACTTGGTCAGCAGGCGCACGTTGGTCATTTCAACGTACAGGTCGCCTTTGCCGGAACGCGCCAGGGTGCCTTCGGCGGCAATGATGTCGCCCATGTCCCAGGTTTTCACCGCAGCCAGGGTTTCTTCGGACAGCGTCTTGCGGTTGACGTAGACCTGAATGCGCCCGGTCATGTCCTGGATCACCATGAACGAGCCACGGTTGAGCATGATGCGACCGGCAACCTTGACCGGGATTGCAGCCTCTGCCAGCTCTTCCTTGGTCTTGTCCGCGTACTGTTTCTGCAAGGCATCGCAGTAGTTGTCGCGGCGGAAGTCGTTCGGGAAGGCATTGCCCTTGGCGCGCTCGGCAGCAAGCTTTTCCTTGCGCAGGGCGATCAGGGAGTTTTCTTCCTGTTGCAGGGCTTGCGGGTCGAGTTGTAGGTCGCTCATGTCTTTAAGTATTCCATCAGGTTCGTTGCCCCCAGCCTTCGGCTGGGGATCGCGGGCGAGCCCGCTCCCACAGAGGGTGTTACAGGCCGGATTTCAGGCTGGCTTCCAGGTACTCATCGATGTCGCCATCGAGCACCTTGTCGCAATCGCTGCGTTCGATGTTGGTACGCAGATCCTTGATCCGCGAGGCATCGAGCACGTAAGAGCGAATCTGGTGACCCCAGCCGATGTCCGACTTGGTGTCTTCCAGCGCCTGCGAAGCGGCGTTGCGCTTCTGCATTTCCTGCTCGTACAACTTGGCCCGCAGCATTTTCATCGCGGTGTCCTTGTTGGCGTGCTGGGAACGTTCGTTCTGGCAGCTGACCACGGTGTTGGTCGGTACGTGGGTGATACGTACGGCCGAGTCGGTGGTGTTTACGTGCTGACCACCGGCACCGGAGGAACGATAGGTGTCGATCCGCAGGTCTGCCGGGTTGATTTCGATTTCCACCTTGTCATCGATCTCTGGCGAGACGAAAACAGCGGAGAACGAGGTATGGCGACGGTTGCCGGAGTCGAACGGGCTCTTGCGCACCAGACGGTGCACGCCGATCTCGGTACGCAGCCAGCCAAAGGCGTATTCGCCCTTGATGTGCACGGTCGCGCCCTTGATCCCGGCGACTTCACCGGCGGACAGTTCCATGATGGTTGCGTCGAAACCGCGTTTGTCAGCCCAGCGCAGGTACATGCGCAGCAGGATGTTGGCCCAGTCCTGCGCTTCAGTACCGCCGGAACCGGCCTGGATGTCCAGGTAGGCGTTGTTCGGGTCCATTTCATGGCTGAACATGCGGCGGAATTCCAGCTTGGCCAGATTTTCCTCGAGACGGGCCAGCTCGGCGACGACATCGCCCACTGCGCCTTCGTCGTTTTCTTCGACGGCCATGTCCAGCAGGTCGCGGCAATCGGCCAGACCGCCGTTCAGTTCGTCGAGAGTGTCGACGATCTGCGCCAGCGCGGCACGCTCGCGGCCCAGCTCCTGGGCGTATTCAGGTTTGTTCCAGACACTCGGATCTTCAAGCTCGCGATTGACCTCGGTCAGACGCTCATGCTTTTGATCGTAGTCAAAGATACCCCCGAATAGTTTCGGAGCGCTCGGACAGGTCCTTGATGGTGTTCAGGATCGGGTTGATTTCCATGACGGGCAGCACTCGTTGGCGAACTTTTGAAAGCCGGCGAGTATAACGTAAACAGCCTGTCGCGGCAGCCCGTCTGGCGGTGAATGGGCCGAGATTGCTGCCCTCACCCTAGCCCTCTCCCGGAGGGAGAGGGGACCGATCGGGGGATATTTGAAACATACGCCGAATAGAATGGCTTCACCGAATCCGTGATCGCCAAGCCTGAAGATCCATAATCGCTGCGATCTCTCAGGTCGATGTCTGGCCCGAGACACCTCGGTCGGCCCCCTCTCCCTCCGGGAGAGGGCTGGGGTGAGGGCAACGGCCGTTACTCGATCCCGACCTGATTGCGCCCATTGTTCTTGGCCAGATACAAGCCGCGATCCGCCGCCGAAATCAGCAGCCGGCAATCACTGCCCGCCTGCGGCACCATGGTCGCCAGACCAATGCTGATGGTCAGACTGGAGCCCTCGGCCGGCGTGTTATGCGGAATTTTCAGCGCCGCCACGGTCTGGCGCAGTTTCTCGGCCAACAGCCGCGCGCCGCCGGGCGAGGTGTTCGGCAGGACCAGCACAAACTCCTCGCCGCCGTAACGCGCCGGCAGATCCGACGGTCGCGCACTGGCCTCGCGGATCGCCGTGGCGACCTTGCGCAAGGCTTCGTCGCCTTCAACGTGGCCAAAACTGTCGTTGTACGACTTGAAGTAATCGACGTCGATCATCAGCAATGACAGCTGCGTCTGATCACGCAGCGAACGGCGCCACTCCAGTTCCAGGTACTCGTCGAAGTGCCGTCGGTTGGACAGCCCGGTCAGGCCATCGGAGTTCATCAGCCTTTGCAGCACCAGATTGGTGTCGAGCAATTGCTGCTGGCTGACCCGCAACGCTCGGTACGCGGCGTCGCGTTGCAGCAATGTCATGTAGGACCGCGAGTGGTAGCGAATGCGCGCGACCAGTTCGATGGTGTCCGGCAGTTTCACCAGATAGTCGTTGGCGCCAGCGGAGAACGCCGCGCTTTTGATCAGCGGGTCTTCCTTGGTCGAGAGAACGATGATCGGGATGTCCTTGGTCGCCGGATGATTGCGGTATTCGCGCACCAGGCTCAGGCCATCGAGGCCGGGCATCACCAGGTCCTGGAGAATCACCGTCGGTTTGATCCGCACCGCCTGGGCGATGGCCTGCTGCGGGTCGGAGCAGAAGTGGAAGTCGATGTTTTCCTGATTCGACAGCCCACGGCGCACCGCTTCGCCGATCATCGCCTGATCATCCACCAACAACACCATAGCGGCGTTTTCGTCGGTTTTAATGTCGTCGATCTGTAAATCATTCATGAGCGGTCACCTGAGTACTGCGGGGGCCTGGATTGCGGATCAACCTGTTCATTTGGGGAAAATCTCCAGCAATCGTGGCGCTATCTTTTCCAGCGGGCGGATTTCCACCGCGGCATCGATTGCCGCGGCAGCCTTGGGCATGCCGTACACCGCACTGCTGTGCTGATCCTGGGCGATGGTCAAATAACCCTGCTGGCGCATGAGCTTAAGCCCTTGCGCGCCATCGCGCCCCATTCCGGTCAATAAAACCCCGACCGCGTCACCGTTCCAGTAACTGGCAACGCTCTCGAAAAACACGTCGATCGAGGGGCGATAGATCTCGTTGACCGGTTCGGCGGTGTAGGCCAGCGTGCCGTTTTTCAACAGGCGAATATGGTGATTGGTCCCGGCCAGCAGCACCGCGCCACTTTGCGGCGGCTCGCCTTCACGGGCCAGACGCACATCGAGGCCGCTGGCGCTGGCCAGCCATTCGGCCATGCCGGCGGCGAACACCTGATCGACATGCTGCACCAGCACGATCGCGGCGGAAAAATCCTTCGGCAGGCCTTTGAGCAACACTTCCAGCGCCGCCGGCCCACCGGCAGACGAACCGATCGCCACCAGCCGCTGACGTGAAGGCGAACTGCGCGGCGAACTCGGAGCCGGGCGCGAACGCGGCGCCTTGTCGCCGATCAGCCAGCCGATGTTGAGGATCTTGCGCAACAACGGCGCCGCCGCTTCCTGGGCATTGCCGGCGCCGATCGCCGGCGTGTCGACCACGTCCAGCGCGCCGTGGCCCATGGCCTCGAACACGCGGTGCACGTTCTGCTGGCGGTCGACGGTGACGATGACGATCGCGCATGGGGTCTCGGCCATGATCCGCCGCGTGGCTTCGACACCGTCCATGATCGGCATGATCAGGTCCATCAGAATCAGGTCTGGCGTGCACTCGGCGCAGCGTTGCACCGCCTCGGCGCCGTTGCTGGCGACCCAGATCACCTGATGCGCCGGCTCGAACGCCAGCGCTCGGCGCAGGGCCTCCACCGCCAGGGGCATGTCGTTGACGATTGCGATCCTCATGCCCGCGCTCCCCCGATGAGCTCGACCACTGCATCGAGCAGGGCGTCGTCATGAAAACTGGCTTTGGCCAGATAATAGTCGGCGCCGGCGTCCAGTCCACGGCGGCGGTCTTCTTCGCGATCCTTGTACGACACGACCATCACCGGCAACGATTGCAAACGGTTGTCGCGGCGCAGCAGCGTGACCAGCTCGATGCCGTCCATGCGCGGCATGTCGATGTCGGTGATCAGCAGATCGAAGTTCTCCGAACGCAGCGCATTCCAGCCATCCATGCCGTCCACCGCCACCGCGACGTCATAGCCGCGATTGAGCAGCAGTTTGCGTTGCAGCTCGCGCACGGTCAGCGAATCGTCGACCACCAAGACTCGTTTGCGCGCCGCTTCGGCAGCTTGATTGCCGTGGCGGGCAATGCGCTCCAGACGCCCGGTGTTGAGCAGCTTGTCTACCGAACGCAGCATGTCTTCGACATCGACGATCAGCACCACCGAACCATCATCGAGCAAGGCCCCGGCGGAAATATCCTGAACCTTGCCCAGACGCTCGTCCAGCGGCAACACCACCAGCGTGCGCTCACCCACGAAGCGCTCGACAGCCACCCCATAAATCGCCTCGCGCTCGCGGATCACCACGACTTTCAGGGTAGCGCCATCGTTCTGACTGGCCGGGCGATTGAGCAACTGGCTGGCCGCAACCAGGCCGACATGCTGGCCTTCGTGCCAGAAATGCTGGCGTCCTTCGACCTGCACGATGTCTTCGGGGGCCAGATCGCACATGCGTTCGATGTGCGCCAAGGGGAATGCGTAAGCCTCTTCGCCGACTTCCACCACGAGGCTGCGTACCACCGAAAGCGTCAACGGCACCTCCAGATGGAAACGGCTGCCCTCGCCCGCCGTCTGCTCCAGCACCACGGCCCCTCGCAATTGGCGGACCATATGCTGAACAGCGTCCAGGCCAACGCCACGCCCGGACACTTCGGTAACCTTGTCGCGCAGGCTGAATCCCGGCAGAAACAGGAAGGTCAGCAGTTCTTCTTCGCTCAATTGCGCTGCGGTTTCGGCTGGGGATAACTGCCGTTCGACGATGCTGCGGCGGACTTTCTCCAGATCGACGCCACCGCCGTCATCGCTGAGTTCCAGCACCAGCAAACCGGCTTGGTGGGAAGCGCGCAAGCGAATCAGGCCCTCTTCCGGCTTGCCCTTGAGCAGGCGTTGTTCCGGGGATTCGATGCCGTGATCGACGGCGTTGCGCAGCAGATGAGTCAGCGGTGCTTCAAGCTTTTCCAGCACGTCGCGATCGACCTGGGTTTTCTCACCTTCGATCTCCAGGCGCACTTGTTTGCCAAGGCTGCGACCGAGGTCGCGAACCATGCGCGCCTGCCCGCTCAACACGTCGGCGAACGGGCGCATGCGACAGGCCAGCGCGGTGTCATAGAGCACTTGCGCACGCTGGCTGGCCTGCCAGGCGAATTCGTCGAGTTCGGCGTTTTTCTCGCTGAGCAATTGCTGCGACTCGGCGAGCAAACGTCGCGCATCTTCCAGCGACTCGAGCGCTTCCAGGCTCAGCGCATGCTCCTTCAGGTGCACATTGAGATTTTCCAGCGCGCGCAGACCGTTGTTCTGCATGCGTTTGAGGCGCTGCATGGTCGCCAGATGCGGCTTGAGACGCTGGGTTTCCACCAGCGATTTGCTCGATAGATCGAGCAGGCTGTTCAGGCGTTCGGCAGTGACGCGCAAAACGCGCTCGCCGCCTTCGGTGGTGCGTTTGTTTTTGCGCGGAGTCGGCTCGGCGGGCTCGTCCATGATCGGCGCTGTCGCCGTTGGCGCGGGCTCGATCTGCAACTCGGCCATTGGCGGCGTGGCAACCACAGCGGCTGGCGCCGAAGGATCGAGCAGACGCCCCATCAACGCGACGTAGGCTTCAATGTCCGTGGGTTGCGGCGCATTGGCCGGCGTGGCGATGCGCATCAGCAGGTCGGTGCCCTGCAACAACGCGTCGATGTGTTCGGGACGCAGCAACAAACGGCCTTCCTGCGCACTGACCAGGCAATCCTCCATGACGTGGGCGACGCTGACGCCGCTGTCGATGCCAACAATGCGCGCCGCACCTTTGAGCGAGTGCGCCGCACGCATGCACGACTCCAGCTGATCGGCCTGGGTCGGATTGCGCTCCAGCGCCAACAGCCCGGCGCTGAGCACTTGGGTCTGGGCTTCGGCTTCGAGACTGAACAGCTCGAGCAGAGAGGCGTCGCGCATTTGCTCGGGGGTCATGTCAGGCTCCGGGTCACGGCGGACAACAGCTGTTCTTCATCCAGCCAGCGCAGGCTGCGACCGCGATATTGCAGAACGCCACGGGTGTACTTGGCACTGTTCTGCGCACCGGACTGCGACGCGGCGTCGAGGATGCGCTCGTCGATGGCATGGATGCCGTCCACCTCATCCACCGGCACCACCACCGGCCCGCCGTGCGCGGCGATGATCAGCATGCGCGGCATGACGCGTCCGCCGCTGGCCGGCGCAACGCTGGCGCCGAGGTCGAGCAGCTCCACCAGCGACAGGCACGCGACCAGTGCGCCACGGACATTGGCCACGCCGAGCAAGGCCCGCGAGCGCTGGTGCGGCAGCGAATGTATCGCCTGCAACGGCGCAACTTCGACAAGCGTGCGCGTGGCCAGTCCGAGCCATTCCTCGCCGAGGCGGAACATCAGCAGCGAGCGGGTCTTGACGTCGGTTTCGACCTTGCTGACCACCGCTTCGCGCTGGTCCTGCTGCAACGAATAACGGTCGAGCAGGCGCGTGGCGGCGGCGGAATACACCGAACAGTTGCGGCAGTGAATATGCTCTTCCAGCAACGGGCAGGACTTGTCGCCATGAATGCCGATGCGGTTCCAGCAATCGTCGATGGCGCGGGCGTCTTCGTGGGTAACGTTCAAAGTGTCGGACGCGCTCATCGTTTACGCTCACTGTCGGCGGTGCGCCCGCTGCGGGCGGCGCGCTCCTGCAATCGTCGGGCACCCGCCGTATCGCCCTGAGCCTGCAGCAATACGGCCAGGTGCATCAGCGCTTCGGGGTGTTGCGGTTCGAGGTACAAGGCCTTGCGGTAATACCCCTGGGCTTCGAGGCTCAGCCCGGCGACATCGCTGAGCAGGCCCAGCCAATAGAACACCTGCGCCACGGGTTCATGGCTGCGCAGATAGTGTTCGCACGCGGCACGGGCCTCGGCGCTTTTGCCTTCGTTGGCCAGTGCAGCAATCTGCGCCAGCAGCGTTGCGGCGTCCGGGTCGGCAGTTTTTTTCGCCACCGGCAAAGCCGTCACGGCAGCGAACGGCCGATTGCGCACTGGCGCTGGCGGCGGCGCGCTGCGCAGTGGTTGGCTGACCGGCACGGCGACCGGTTTGGGCATCGGCAGCGGTTCGGGGTGCGGCTCGCTATGGCGGCTGAAAGCGAACGACTGCGGGATGCCGATCGAGCGCATGCCCAAACGCCCGAGCAGACTGCCCTCCGCCGGGCCGATAAACAGCACGCCGTCGACGTGGGTCAGGCGCTTGAGCACTTCGAACACCTGCTTTTGCGTCGGCTGGTCGAAGTAGATCAGCAGGTTGCGGCAGAACACGAAATCGAAGGCCGGCTCGCTCGCCAACAGCGTCGGATCGAGCACATTGCCGACCTGCCAGCGCACTTGTTCGCGAACGTATTCGTTGACCCGGTGGCCGTCCTGCTCGGCAAAAAAATGTCGCTCGCGGTATTCCAGATCCTGACCGCGAAAGGAGTTCTTGCCATAAACCGCACGCCGCGCCTTTTCCACCGAGAGCGGGCTGATGTCCATGCCGTCGACCTTGAATTGATGCGGCTGCAATCCGGCATCAAGCAAGGCCATGGCAATCGAGTAGGGTTCTTCGCCGGTCGAGCACGGCAGGCTCAGAATTCGCAGCGCGCGCATATTATTGAGTTCTTTAAGCCGACCTCGCGCCAGTTTGCCCAGCGTCGCGAAAGATTCCGGATAACGGAAAAACCACGTTTCCGGAACGATCACCGCTTCGATCAGCGCCTGCTGCTCGTCCCGCGAGCCTTGCAACAGCTGCCAATATTCGTCGGCGTGGGCGGCCTGGGACAGGGTCGTGCGCTGGCGCACGGCACGCTCGATGATCGCCGCGCCCACCGACGCGACATCAAGGCCGATGCGTTCCTTGAGGAAATCGAAAAAGCGCTGCTCACTGCTCATGGCTGCGCCTCAAGCTGCGCCGGATCACGCGGCGGATCGGGGAACAGCAAGCTGCGCACGGCGTCATCGAGCAAGTCATTGACCCGCACCCATTGCAGCAATCCCTGCGCATCTTCGCGCACCGGGCCGAGGTACGGCGCCTCACGGTTGTCGAGGCCGTAAGGCTGGAAATCTTGCGGATGACAGCGCAGCGTGTCGGTGGCCTGCTCGAGAATCAGCCCGAGCCATTGTGCTGATTGCGATTGATCCGGCTGATAATTGACCAGCACCAGCCGCGTGCTGGTGCGCGCCTCGGCGGGCTGGCCAAAAGTCAGCGCACTGAGGTCGATCACCGGCACCACCGCCCCGCGATAGGCGAACACCCCAGCCACCCAGTGCGGCGCCCGGGCAATCGGCTTCAACGGCAGGCGCGGCAGCACTTCGGCCACTTCCGTGGCGCGCAGGGCATAGCGCTCGTTGCCGATGCGAAACAGCAGAAACAGCGCCTGCTTCGCCACTGGCGCGGCGCCACGTTTGGCGATGATTTCGCTCATCAGACTTTGAATCGCGAAACGCCGCTGCGCAGGCCGACGGCCACCTGGCTCAGTTCGTCGATAGCGAAACTGGCCTGACGCAGCGACTCGACGGTCTGGCTGCTGGCATCGCCCAACTGCACCAGCGCATGGTTGATCTGCTCGGCGCCAGTGGCCTGGGCCTGCATGCCTTCGTTGACCATCAGCACGCGCGGCGCCAGCGCCTGCACCTGATGGATGATCTGCGACAGCTGCTCGCCGACCTGCTGCACTTCCGAC
The DNA here is from genome assembly GCF_004307585.1 of Pseudomonas sp. Sample_20. Lineage (NCBI taxonomy): Bacteria > Pseudomonadati > Pseudomonadota > Gammaproteobacteria > Pseudomonadales > Pseudomonadaceae > Pseudomonas > Pseudomonas sp. Sample_20. The sequence goes on from NZ_RCOA01000001.1 coordinate 43,457, forward strand.
ATGCCGCGGCGCACTTCTTCGGAAAACTTGTCCATGCCCATCACCCCGGCCGACACCGCCGACTGGATCTCGCGAACCATCTGTTCGATGTCGTAGGTGGCAACGGCGGTCTGATCGGCCAGACGCCGGACTTCGGTGGCGACCACGGCAAAACCGCGACCGTACTCGCCGGCCTTCTCGGCTTCGATCGCTGCGTTGAGCGACAGCAGGTTGGTCTGGTCAGCCACTTTGACGATGGTCACCACCACCTGATTGATGTTGCCGGCCTTCTCGTTGAGTATCGCCAGTTTGGCGTTGACGAGATCCGCCGCGCCCATGACCGAGTGCATGGTGTCTTCCATGCGCGCCAGGCCTTGCTGGCCGGAGCCGGCGAGCACCGAGGCCTGATCGGCAGCGGTGGACACTTCGGTCATGGTGCGCACCAGATCCCGCGAAGTCGCGGCGATCTCACGGGAGGTTGCGCCGATTTCGGTGGTGGTCGCTGCGGTTTCGGTGGCGGTGGCCTGTTGTTGCTTGGAAGTGGCGGCGATCTCGGTGACCGAGGTGGTCACCTGCACCGAGGAGCGCTGGGCCTGGGATACCAGCGACGTCAGCTCGGTCATCATGTCGTTGAAGCCGGTTTCGACCGCGCCGAATTCGTCCTTGCGATCGAGGTTCAGGCGCGAGCTCAGATCACCGGTGCGCATGATGTCGAGGATGGTCACGATGCGGTTCATCGGCGCCATGATCGCGCGCATCAACAGCAGACCGCAGAGGCCGGCGACCAGTACCGCGACCAGCAGGGAAATGACCATGCTGACTTTGGCCGTTGCGACCGCATCGTCGATGTTGGCCATGGCGTTATCGGCGACGACTTTGTTTTCGCCAATGATGTCGTTGAGTTTCATGCGCCCGGTGTACCACGCCGGGGTCAGCTTCTCGTTGAACAGCTTGATGGCATCGGCTTCCAGATTGCGCTTGTGCAGATCCAGCACGGCATCCTGAATCTGGATGTAGGTGTCGTGGTACTTCTCGAACAAGGCGAATTCGGATCGGTCTTCATCGGTGGCCATGGTCTTGCGATAATTGGCCATCTGCTCTTGCAGACGCGCCTCGAACGCCTTGTAGTCCGCTTCGTCTTCGCTGGAAACGCCCTGGCCTTCCTTGAGGCCGAGCAGCTCTTGCGTCTGCAAATAACTGTCGACCCATGCACCACGAATCATCGAGCTGTAATAGACGCCGGGGATGGCATCGTCGCGCACGCTGTTTTCACTGGCCTCGATCTTCAACAACCGCGAGTAGGACAGCACCACCATCAACAGCATGATGGCGATAATCACCGCAAAGCTCGCCAAAATGCGTTGGCGCAACGTCCAGTTCTTCACAGTGAATCCTCGTGCCTGATCGAAATGCGGGGAGTATAGCCGAGGGCGGTGTTTCATTTATAAGACGCTTTCGCTGGCAGCACTGTCCCTGGGGGAGCGAGCCTGCTCGCGAAGGCAACATCGCGGTCCCGGCAAATCCCCAACTGCGCAAGAAGTTGCGCAGTTGGTCGTAATATTTCAGGGGTAAATTGCC
>NZ_RCOA01000093.1:0-44175 GCF_004307585.1 Pseudomonas sp. Sample_20
CCTACCCGGAGCTGGTGCAGGTGCTGGAACCGATGTTCAGCAATTTCGGCGGCCGGGATTCCTTCGGCGGCGAAATCGTGACCATCAAGTGCTTCGAAGACAATTCGCTGGTCAAGGAGCAGGCCGAACTCAACGGCAAAGGCAAAGTGCTGGTGGTCGATGGCGGCGGTTCGCTGCGCCGCGCCCTGCTGGGCGACATGATCGCCGCCAAGGCCGCGCAGAACGGCTGGGAAGGGCTGGTGATCTACGGTTGCATCCGTGACGTCGACGTCATTGCGCAGACCGATCTCGGCGTGCAGGCGCTGGCCAGCCATCCGATGAAAACCGACAAGCGCGGCATTGGCGACCTCAACGTCCCGGTGACTTTCGCCGGCGTGACGTTCCACCCGGGCCAGTACATTTATGCGGACAACAACGGCGTGATCGTTTCGCCGACTCCGCTGAAAATGCCTGAATAAGGTTTTCGACAAGGGATGCGGATGTTCGAGGAAGAAAACGCGCAATGGGGGCTGGTGCATGCCCTGGTGCTGGATGGCAAGGGTGGTGCGCGTTCGATAGCCCGGACTGAGCTCGACGATTTGCAGCTGCAGGCCCATGAAAGCCTTTGGTTGCACTGGGATCGCAGCCATCCGCAGACCCGTACCTGGCTGCGCAAATCCAGCGGGCTCAATGAATTCACCTGCGATCTGTTGCTGGAAGAGAATACCCGCCCGCGTCTGTTGCCATTGCCCGACTCCGAGCTGTTGCTGTTTCTGCGCGGTGTCAATCTCAATCCCGGCGCCGAGCCGGAAGACATGGTCTCGGTGCGGATTTTCGCCGCCGCTCAGCGAGTGATTTCCCTGCGCTTGCGTCCGTTGCGCGCTACGGATGAGTTGCTGGCGCTGCTGGGTGAGGGCAAAGGGCCGAGAACTTCCTCGGAATTGATGCTGTATCTGGCGCAGTTCCTCACCAATAAAGTGCAGGATCTGGTCACATGCCTGTCGGAAGTGGTGGATGAAGAGGAAGAAAAACTCGACGCCGACGAACGGTATACCCCCGAGCATGGGGCCATTTTGCACATCCGCCGCAGAGCCGCTGGGCTGAAGCGTTTTCTCGCCCCACAGCGGGATATTTTCGGACAGCTGACGCGGATCAAACTGCCGTGGTTCGTCGAAGACGACGCCGACTACTGGAACGAATTGAACAACAGCCTGACCCGTTATCTGGAAGAGCTGGAATTGACCCGAGAGCGCGTGGGGCTTGTGCTGGAGGCCGAAGACCGGCGTTTGAGCGTGCACATGAACCGCACCATGTATCGCTTCGGCATCATTACCTGCATCTTTTTGCCGATGAGTTTCATCACCGGTCTGCTCGGGATAAATGTCGGCGGTATTCCGTTCGCCGAAAGCCCGTATGGCTTCCTGATCGCCTGTCTGACGGTGCTCGCCCTGGCATGCGGCCAGTGGTGGTTGTTCCGTCGATTGCGCTGGGTGTGAACATGGCGCATGTGACCCGAGTAAATCTGCCCGCGTCTTTCACAGACATCACGAGAGGTGCGTATGCACGATCCGTTTGAACAGTCTTTGCGCGACATGCTCAACGCTTCGCCGTCCAGCCGCGACGACGATGCGTGCCTTGGCCGCGTACTCAAAACCGCCAACCGCCAGGTCGGCGCCGGTGATCTGTTCAGCCTGCTGGGCCGCTGGCTGCCCGCGCTGATGATTGCCCTGAACAATGGCTCGGCGCATGTCTCGCCGGTTTCCCGTCTTCGTAAAACCACTGCTCGCACTGCTGATAAGGCTGATTGAATATGGAACTTGATCTCTGGACTCAGAGCCTCGTCACTGCAATGACTGCGTTGTGGACCAAAGTCGCTAATTTCATTCCGAACCTGTTCGGCGCACTGGTTGTGCTGCTGCTGGGTTTCGTCGTGGCCAAGCTGCTCGACACCTTGCTCTCCAAATTGCTCGCCAAACTCGGCCTTGATCGCCTGATGGGCGGCACCGGGTTGACCAAGTTGATGTCGCGCGCCGGGCTGCAGGTGCCGATCTCGACGCTGATCGGTAAAATCGTCTACTGGTTCGTTCTGCTGATTTTTCTGGTATCTGCGGCAGAATCCCTTGGCCTTGAACGAGTTTCAGCTACGCTGGACATGCTGGCGTTGTATCTGCCGAAAGTATTCGGCGCCGCGCTGGTGTTGCTGGTCGGTGTGCTGCTCGCGCAACTGGCCAACGGGCTGGTGCGCGGCGCAGCAGAAGGCGTAGGCCTGGACTACGCTTCGGGGTTGGGACGGATCGCGCAGGGGCTGGTGATCATCATCAGCATTTCGGTTGCGATCAGCCAGCTCGAGGTCAAGACCGACCTGCTGAACCATGTGATTGTCATCGTATTGATTACCGTTGGTCTGGCAGTTGCGCTGGCCATGGGTTTGGGAAGCCGGGAAATCGCCGGTCAGATTCTTGCGGGAATCTATGTGCGTGAGCTGTACGAGGTTGGGCAACAAGTGCGTGTTGGCGAGGTCGAAGGCCAGATCGAAGAGATCGGCACGGTTAAAACCACATTGCTGACCGATGAGGGTGAGCTAGTCTCTCTCTCCAATCGGATCCTGCTGGAACAGCATGTGAGTAGCCGCTAAACCGGCAAACCCTGCTAATGTATGCCGCCGCAAAATGCCAGCCGAGGCTGGTTGTGGCGGACATTGACCTGACTGTCGGCACGACTTGTTTTGAATAAAGCCCAACCGCTATCCACGCGCTACGACCCCCGCGAGCTCTCTGATGAGGAGTTGGTCGCGCGCTCGCATACCGAGCTGTTTCACGTAACGCGCGCCTACGAAGAGTTGATGCGGCGTTACCAGCGAACATTATTTAACGTCTGCGCGAGATATCTTGGGAACGATCGCGACGCAGACGATGTCTGTCAGGAAGTGATGCTGAAGGTGCTGTACGGCCTGAAGAACTTCGAGGGGAAATCGAAGTTCAAAACCTGGCTTTACAGCATCACTTACAACGAATGCATCACGCAGTATCGGAAGGAACGGCGTAAGCGTCGCTTGATGGACGCTCTCAGTCTGGACCCTCTTGAAGAAGCGTCTGAAGAAAAGGCGCCGAAGCCGGAGGAGAAGGGTGGGCTTGATCGCTGGCTGGTGTATGTGAATCCGATTGACCGCGAAATTCTGGTGCTACGATTTGTCGCAGAGCTGGAGTTTCAGGAGATCGCAGACATCATGCATATGGGTTTGAGTGCGACAAAAATGCGTTACAAACGCGCTCTAGATAAATTGCGTGAGAAATTTGCAGGCATTGCTGAAACTTAGTTCAGCGCAAATATCTCTTACGTGTAGGCAAGTTCTGATAGACTTGCCGCCGAGTTGTCCCCCGGTTTGCGGGACTGCTTCACAATCACCAGATGGGGATTTAACGGATGAAACTGAAAAACACCTTGGGCTTGGCCATTGGTTCTCTGATTGCCGCCACTTCGATCGGCGCTCTGGCACAAGGCCAAGGCGCAGTTGAAATCGAAGGCTTCGCTAAGAAAGAACAATTCGACAGCGCTCGTAACTTCAAGAACAACGGCAACCTGTTCGGCGGTTCGATCGGTTACTTCCTGACCGACGACGTTGAACTGCGTCTGGGCTACGACGAAGTGCACAACGTACGTGCCGACGATGGCAAGAACGTCAAAGGCGCTAACACCGCTCTGGACGCTCTGTACCACTTCAACAACCCAGGCGACATGATTCGTCCATACGTTTCGGCCGGTTTCTCTGACCAGAGCATCGACCAGAACGGTTCGAACGGTCGTAACCGTTCCACCTTCGCCAACGTTGGCGGCGGTGCCAAGCTGTACTTCACCGAGAACTTCTACGCCCGTGCCGGCGTTGAAGCTCAGTACAACATCGACCAGGGCGACACCGAGTGGGCTCCTAGCGTCGGTATCGGTGTGAACTTCGGTGGCGGCTCCAAGCCAGCTGCTGCTCCAGTTCCAGCACCTGCTGAAGTCTGCTCCGACAGCGACAACGATGGCGTTTGCGACAACGTTGACAAGTGCCCGGACACCCCAGCCAACGTAACCGTTGACGCTGATGGCTGCCCAGCAGTTGCTGAAGTTGTTCGTGTTGAGCTGGACGTGAAATTCGACTTCGACAAGTCGGTAGTCAAGCCAAACAGCTACGGCGACATCAAGAACCTGGCTGACTTCATGAAGCAGTACCCATCCACCACCACTACTGTTGAAGGTCACACTGACTCCGTCGGTCCTGACGCTTACAACCAGAAACTGTCCGAGCGTCGTGCAAACGCCGTTAAGCAAGTTCTGACCAACCAGTACGGTGTTGAATCGTCCCGCGTTCAGTCTGTTGGCTACGGCGAATCCCGCCCAGTTGCTGACAACAAAACTGACGCTGGCCGCGCTGTAAACCGTCGCGTAGAAGCGCAGGTTGAAGCTCAAGCTAAGTAATTAGCTGCCGCTGATGGAAAAGCCCGGCTCAGGCCGGGCTTTTCTTTGTCTGCGATTTGGCTTCGCCGCTTAAAGCGCCTGCGCGTTGTACGCCGTCCCGGAGCTGCCGAAGGCTGCGATCTTTTGCTCTTGAGCAGCGGCCGCCACCGCGCCAATCACCAGAATCGCCGGGCTCTTCAATTCAAACGCCAAGGCATCCTCAGCCATCGCAGTCAAATCACTGCGACATTCACGCTGATGCGCCAAAGAGGCGTTTTCGATCATCGCCACTGGCGTATGCGCCGCCATTCCTCCGGCCAACAGCTGATCACGAATCTCGCCCAGCTTGGCCACGCCCATGTAAACCACCAGCGTCGTCCCGCCTTGCGCCAGCGCCTGCCAGTTCAACTGGCTGTCATCCTGGGTGTGCGCAGTCACCAACGTTACTCCGCGTGCCACGCCACGCAACGTCAGCGGAATATCGCATTGCGTCGCCCCGGCCAGACCGGCGGTGATGCCATTGACCAGTTCCACTGCAACCCCGCGCTCGCGCAACCACTGCGCTTCTTCGCCACCGCGCCCGAAAATACACGGATCGCCGCCCTTCAGGCGCACCACGCATTTGCCCTGGCGCGCATAACGCAGCATCAGCCGATGGATAAACGCCTGCGGGGTCGAACGGCAGCCGCCGCGTTTGCCCACCGGGATCACCCGCGCAGCCGGGCAGTGCTCCAGCACCGCGTCGTTGACCAGATCATCGATCATCACCACATCGGCCTCGCGCAATGCGCGCACCGCTTTGAGCGTCAGCAACTCCGGATCGCCAGGGCCTGCGCCCACCAGCCAGACTTTCGCATTCATGGTGTTGTCCTCTTTAAATGACCGCGACCGGCCGCGCTTCGGCAGCCAGCAGACGCTTGATTTCCGGCACGCAGGAACCGCATTGCGTACCGCATCGGAGATTGTTTTTCAGGCCTTGCAGATCCAGGCCCTGGCGAATGCCGGCGCAGACTGCGTTGAGGCTGACGTTTTCGCAATTGCACAAGGTCTTGTCGGTCGCAATGGCGCCGACAGCGCCCGGCGGCGCGCTCATCGGCGCGAGCAGCCAGCGCCGCAGTTGTTGGTCGGCGCGGCCCTCCAGCCAAAGGCTTTGCAGCCAGTGTTGCGCAAGGGTTTCGCCGGCCAGGCGAATCGCAGTGATACGGCCGTTCTCGATGCGCACCCGCTTGCCAATGGCGCGACGCGGATCGTCATAGGCCAGAACCGGGCCATCCAGCAAGGACAGGCATTGGTCGATCTCGCCCAGCAGCTGTGGATCCGGCGCCTGGCCGTGTGCAGCGCGTATCAGCAACGCTGGCCGCTCACGACCGACAAGGCTGAGGCTGACGTAGGAAAACGCCTCACACAGCGGTCGTAGCGTCTCGAAATGCCGCTGAACATCACCCTCGATCAAAGCGAACAGTTGCCACGGCAGGTTGACTGCCTCTAGACGCACGCCGCTGTGCTTGAGCTCCGGTTGTTTGGACAGTGGATCAAAAGCCGGCAAGGTCAGCGTGTTGACGCCGCCCTTGAGATAGCGATCGCCCCAGTGCATCGGCAGAAACGCCTGGCCCGGACGCACGCTGTCGTCGCTGCCGACCGCAACAATCACCGCGCCACGGCGGCTTTTCAGATTGACCAGATCGCCGGGCTGCAAGCGGTGCCGGCGCATTTCGTCCGGGTGCAGGCTCAGCACGGCTTCGCTGACGTGGCCGAACAATTGCGCGGCGGTGCCGGTGCGGCTCATGCCGTGCCACTGGTCACGCAGGCGGCCGGTGATCAAAGTCAGCGGGAAGCGCGCGTCGCGTTGTTCCTTGGCGGCGCGGTACGGATCGGCAATGAACTGCGCGCGGCCATTGGCTGTAGGGAAAATGCCGTCGCCGTACAAGCGTGGCGTGCCTTGCCGGGCGCCGGCAGGGAAGGGCCATTGCTGCGGACCGATCTCGTCGATCAAGGCATGACTGATCCCGGACAGATCCAGGTCTCGCCCACGGGTCAGCGCTTTGAATTCATCAAACAACTGCGAAGGTTGATCGAAAGCGAACAGACTTGGCTGCCTGGGGCGCAGACGTTTCTCCAGACGCTGTGCGAAATCCACCGTGATTGCCCAGTCCGGCCGCGCTTCGCCCGGTGCGACAACCGCTTTGCGCACGTGGGAAATGCGCCGCTCGGAGTTGGTCACCGAACCTTCTTTCTCGCCCCAACTGGCGGCGGGTAACAGCAGGTCGGCAAACGCAGCGGTTTCGGTGGTGCGAAAGGCTTCCTGCAACACCACAAACGGGCAGGCCTCAAGCGCAGCGCGGACTGCGCTTTGATCAGGCATCGATTGCGCCGGATTGGTACAGGCAATCCACAGTGCTTTGATTTTGCCGCTGCGCAGGTTTTCGAACAGTTCTATGGCGCTAAGGCCCGGCGCCTCGGGCAAGCTCTCCACGCCCCAATACGCCGCCACCTCGGCGCGATGCTCCGGGTTGGCGGCATCGCGGTGACCGGGCAGCAGATTGGACAAACTGCCGGTTTCCCGCCCGCCCATCGCATTTGGCTGACCGGTCAGGGAGAAAGGTCCTGCACCGGGCCGGCCGATTTGCCCGGTGGCCAAGTGCAGATTGATCAGCGCGCTGTTCTTTGCGCTGCCGGCGGTGGACTGATTCAGGCCCATGCACCACAGCGACAGGAAGCTCGGCGCCGTGCCGACCCATTCTGCGCATTGCTGCAGTTGCTCGATGCTGATGCCGCACAGTTGCGAAACCATTTGCGGGGTGTAATCGCGGACCAGCGTTTTGAGTTCGGCGAGGCCTTCGGTGTGCGCCTTGATGAAATCGCGATCGATCCAGTCTTCCCACAGCAGCAGATGCAAAATCCCATGGAACAACGCGACATCTGTGCCCGGAAGAATCGCCAGATGCAGGTCAGCCAAATCGCAGGTGTCCGTGCGACGCGGGTCGATCACGATGACTTTCATCTGCGGGCGACGGGATTTGGCTTCTTCAAGTCGACGGAAAAGTACCGGATGGGCGTAGGCCATGTTACTGCCGACGATCATCACGCAGTCGCTCAGCTCCAGATCCTCGTAGCTGCACGGCGGTGCGTCGGCGCCGAGGCTGCGTTTGTAGCCGACCACCGCCGAGGACATGCACAGCCGCGAATTGCTGTCGATGTTGTTGGTGCCGACCAGCGCCCGCGCCAGTTTGTTGAAGGCGTAGTAGTCCTCGGTGAGCAACTGCCCGGAGATGTAGAACGCCACGCTGTCCGGGCCGTGTTCGGCGATGGTTTCGGCAAACACGTTGGTCGCGTGGTCGAGGGCGGTATCCCAGTCAGTACGGCTGCGCGCCAGGCCTTTGCCCAGACGCAATTCCGGGTACAAGGCGCGGGCGGCGAGGTCGCCGGTCAGGTGCAGCGTCGAGCCTTTGCTGCACAGTTTGCCGAAGTTGGCCGGGTGCGCCGGATCGCCGCTGACGCCGAGGATGCGCTCGCCGTCATGCTCGATCAGTACGCCGCAGCCGACCCCGCAGTAACAGCAGGTCGAGGCGGTCGTCTGGCGGTTCATCAGATGGCGTCCCGCAGGGCCAGTTGCACCCGGCCATTCTCGACCCGCGCCGGATGGTGATGGGCACAGCCGATGTCTGGCGCCTGAGCTTCGCCGGTTTCCAGGTCGATCTGCCAGTTGTGCAGCGGGCAGGCCACGCGCTTGCCGTAGATCAGGCCTTGCGACAGCGGGCCGCCCTTGTGCGGGCAGCGGTCATCGAGGGCGAAAACCTCGTCGTCGCTTGTACGAAAAATCGCGATGTCTCCTTTCGGCCCGGCAATGATCCGCGAACCGAGGGCGTTGATCTCTTCCAGCGCACAGATATCGAGCCAGTTCATGCCGGCACCTCCAGGTTTTTCACGGGGATCACGTCGAATTCTTTCTTCAGTTGCGGCTGCGCCAGGCGCTCCTTCCACGGGTCCTGTTCGAACGACAGGGAGAATTGCAGGCGCTCGTTCAGGGCCTTGCGCCGCTCGGCGTCTTCGAGCACGTTCTTCTTGATGTGCTCCATGCCGACCCGTTGCAGGTAGTGCACGGTGCGCTCGAGGTAGAAGGCTTCTTCGCGATACAGCTGCAGGAACGCGCCGTTGTATTCACGGACTTCTTCGGCGGTCTTGAGCTTGACGAAGAACTCGGCAACTTCGGTCTTGATCCCGCCATTGCCACCGATGTACATCTCCCAGCCGGAGTCGACGCCGATAATTCCTACGTCCTTGATGCCCGCTTCCGAGCAGTTGCGTGGGCAGCCGGACACGGCCAGCTTCACTTTGTGCGGCGACCACATGTTGAACAGGTCGTGCTCGAGTTCGATGCCCAGTTGCGTCGAGTTCTGCGTGCCGAAGCGGCAGAACTCGCTGCCGACGCAGGTTTTCACGGTGCGGATGGATTTGCCGTAGGCGTGGCCGGACGGCATGTCGAGGTCTTTCCAGACGCCGGGCAGATCCTGTTTCTTGATCCCCAGCAAGTCGATGCGCTGACCGCCGGTGACCTTGACCATCGGCACGTTGTACTTGTCGGCCACATCGGCGATCCGCCGCAGTTCCGACGGATTGGTCACGCCGCCCCACATGCGCGGCACCACCGAATAGGTGCCGTCCTTCTGGATGTTGGCGTGGGCGCGTTCGTTGATCAGACGCGACTGCGGGTCGTCCTTGGCTTCGCCCGGCCAGGTGGAAATCAGGTAGTAGTTGAGCGCCGGGCGACAGGTCGCGCAGCCATTGGGCGTGCGCCAGTTCAGGTAACTCATGGTCTCGGCGATGGTCAGCAGGTGTTCCTGGCGGATCGCCTGACGAATCTGCCCGTGGTTGAGGTCGCTGCAACCGCAGATGGCTTTTTCGCTTTTCGGTTTGACGTCGGCCGCGCCACCCACCGTATTGATCAGGATCTGTTCAACAAGGCCGGCGCAGGAACCGCAGGAGCTGGCAGCCTTGGTGTGTTTCTTGACTTCATCGACGCTGAACAGGCCGTGTTCCTGAATCGCCTTGACGATGGTGCCCTTGCACACACCGTTGCAGCCGCAGACTTCGGCGCTGTCGGCCATGACCATGGCTTTGTCCTGGCCCTGATGTCCTACGTCGCCTAAAGCGTTTTCGCCGAACATGAGGTGATCGCGGATCTCGCCGATGGCGTGATTCTCACGAATCTGCCGGAAATACCAACCGCCATCTGCCGTATCGCCGTACAGACAGGCGCCGACCAGCACGTCATCCTTGATCACCAGTTTTTTGTACACGCCGCCGATCGGGTCGGAGAGGGTGATGGTCTCGGTGCCTTCGCCGCCCATGAAATCGCCGGCGGAGAACAGGTCGATGCCGGTGACTTTCAATTTCGTCGAAGTCACCGAGCCCTGATAGCGAGCGAAACCCAGTTGCGCGAGGTGATTGGCGCAGACCTTGGCTTGTTCGAACAGCGGCGCAACGAGGCCGTAGGCGATGCCGCGATGACTGGCGCATTCGCCGATTGCGTAGATGCGCGGGTCGTAGGTTTGCAGGGTGTCGTTGACCAGAATCCCGCGATTGCACGGAATGCCGGCCTTTTCTGCCAGTTCGGTGTTGGGGCGGATGCCGGCGGCCATCACCACCAGATCGGCAGGAATGATGTCGCCGTTCTTGAACTGCACCGAGCCGACCCGGCCATTGCCGGCATCGTGCAGGGCTTGGGTCTGTTCGCACAGGCGAAAGTGCAGGCCACGGGATTCCAGCGCCGATTGCAGAAGCTGGCCGCTGGTCTTGTCCAGTTGCCGCTCCAGCAGCCATTCGCCGAGGTGCACCACGGTGACGTGCATGCCGCGCAGCATCAGGCCGTTGGCCGCTTCGAGGCCGAGCAGGCCGCCACCGATGACCACGGCGTGTTTGTGGGTCCTGGCGGTGTCGATCATGGCTTGGGTGTCGGCGATGTCGCGATAACCGATCACACCCTGCAAAGTGTTGCCGGGGATTGGCAGGATGAACGGGGTCGAGCCGGTGGCGATCAGCAGGCGGTCGTACTCGGCTTCGGTGCCGTCCTCGGCAATCACTCGGCGTTTGACCCGGTCGATCTCCACCACTTTGCGGTTGAGCAGCAACTTGATGTTGTTTTCCAGATACCAGTCGAGGTCGTTGAGGACGATCTCTTCGAAAGTCTGCTCGCCGGCCAGCACCGGCGACAGCAGGATGCGGTTGTAGTTGGTATGCGGTTCGGCGCCGAAGACGGTGATGTCGTAGAGCTCGTCGCTCAGCTTGAGCAGTTCTTCCAGGGTACGCACCCCGGCCATGCCATTGCCGATCATCACCAGTTTGAGTTTTTTCATCAGGTTCTCCGGGAGCTGCGGCTGGCCTCTGGTGGGCCGTCGGGCCTTGCTCGACAAATTTTGCGCAAACAAAAAAAGGCGTCCCGCTAGTTGCCTAGCGAGGACGCCTTTGTCCTGGTCCCGTTCTCTCGGGAAGCGCAGCCTTCGTCGTTGAAGGTTGGGCTTTATGTATGGTGAAAAGGGTAATGCAGTGGTTGTGCCAACTACGCGAAGCGCGGTTTTATTCGTTAGGCGCGGTTATAGCGTTGATTTTTTGCACCGAATCGAAGCGGGTTGCCCGTTCGTGGAGCGTTCAGGCACATAGAGTTGTGGTGATTGGGCTGATGCCTTCGCGAGCAAGCTCGCTCCCACAGGGGGCTGTGGTGTTCACAAATCCCCTGTGGGAGCGAGCTTGCTCGCGAATGGCGCGGCGCGGTTCAACTGTGAAACAACAAAACCAGCAGCACTAAATTCCCCAGCAACGCCACCAACGCCATGGTCCGCCAGACCTTCAACGGCTCTCGCTCGAGTAAAGGCCGGGGCCGCATACTCAAACTTTGCCGCTCACCCTGTTCCAGCACCAGCAGCCACTCTTCAGCGGTTTCGAAGCGTTGCTGCGGATCGGCGGCGACGCCGCGTTCCAGACTTTGCGCCAGCCATTCCGGCAAGTCCGGGCGATAGCGACTGGCACTCACCGGCACGCCGAATCGGGGCCGCTGAAACGCTTCGATCTCGCCATAGGGGAAATGCCCGGTGAGCAGGTAATAGAGAGTGACGCCGACTGAGTACAAATCCTGCTGCGCACTCGGTGGTTCGCCGCGAAAAGCTTCCGGGGCGATGAAACCAGGCGTTCCCGGCAGGGTCGACGGCGCGTCCTCGGACAGTCCCGGGCAATAAGCCAGGCCGAAATCCAGCAGGCGCAGCTCGCCATCATCCCCCAGCAACAGGTTTTCCGGTTTGATGTCGCGGTGCAGAATCTGCCGTCGATGCAGCAGCCCGACCGCGCGCAATAGCCGCTCGGCGATGTCCTGCCACTGCGCCAGTGGCAACGGGCCGTTGAGTTGAAACATTTCGGCCAGCGTCGTCCCGGCGTATTCGCGCATCACGTAGTACAAATGCTGACGCTGAGTGCAGGCATGGATTTGCGGAAAATGCCGGCCGGCCACGCGCTTGAGAAACCATTCTTCCGACAGCAGCGCCTGCCCGGCTTGCGGATCGTCGGCGAGCCGCGTCGGCAAGGTCTTCAACAGCCAAGGCTGGCCCTGGCTATCGAGCACGCGATACAGCAATGATTGCTGGCTTTGGCCGGTAATGCCTTGCACCTGCCAGCCTTCAAACGCTTGCCCGGGTTTCAGCGTTGGCGGCAGTGGCCATTGCTGCAATTGCACCAGCGCATCGCCGATACTCGCTTCGCCCAGCGCATCGACGCGCACCAGCAGGGCACTGGCGTTGTCCTGACTGCCTGCCAGATGCGCGGCGTTGACCAGGGTTTGCGCTGCGCTGTGCAGATCCGCTTGATCACGCAGAATCGCGGCGATCGCGGTATCGCCCAGGGTCGACCAGACGCCGTCGCTGAGCAGCACGAAGCTTTCGCCCTCACGCAGTTCGCCGTCGAGGAAATCCAGGACCAGATGCTGATCGAGCCCGAGCGCACGTTTGAGCACGTGCTGCATGCCCGGTTGCTCCCAGACGTGATCCTCGCTGATGCGCTGCAAGCGCTCGGCGTGCCAGCGATAGACCCGGCAATCGCCGACGTGGGCGAGGGTGAAGCGCCGACCGCGCATCACCAGCGCGCTGACCGTGGTCAGCAGCGGTTGCCCGCCGCCGTTGGCCTGCAACCAGCGATTTTGCGCGAGCAGCAGGCGATCCAGCGCTTGGGCCACGCTCCAGGTTTCCGGCGTCGCGTAGTAGTCCTGCGCCAGCGCCTGCAAGGTCGAACGCGCGGCGAGGCCGCCATCGGCGCACTGGCTGACGCCGTCGGCGATGGCGAACAGATAACCCTTGCTCACCGCCAGTGCCGGCGCCGGTGTCACCGAACGCAGGGCGTCCTGATTCTCCGCGCGCGGGCCGGTGGCGCTGGCTTCGGCGAAGCTCAGTTGCAGGGCCATTGAGGCCTCAGACCCGCGCCGCTGTCACCGCCGCCGAGCCCCAGGTGGTTCTCCAGCGACGCTTGACGCCGTGCAGGCCAAACCAAGCCAACACACCCAGGCTGGCGAACAACCACAGCGCCAGTTGATAACTGCCGGTGCTTTGCTTGATCGCGCCCATACCGGCGGCGAGGGCGAAGCCGCCGATACCGCCGGCCATGCCGATCAACCCGGTCATCACGCCGATCTCCAGACGAAAACGCTGCGGCACCAATTGGAAAACCGCACCGTTGCCAGCACCCAAGCCGAGCATGGTGCAGACGAAAAGCGCCAGCGCCGCGTAGGAACTTGGCAGATTGAAGCCCACCGCTGCGATGCAGATGGCTGCGACGGTGTACATCGCCAGCAAAGTGCGGATGCCGCCGAAGCGATCGGCCAGCGCGCCACCCAATGGCCGCATCAGGCTACCGCCGAACACGCAGGCAGCGGTGTAATAGCCGGCGGTCACCGGGCTCAGACCGTATTGATCGTTGAAGTAACCGGGCAGGGCGCTGGCCAGGCCGATGAAGCCGCCGAAGGTGACGCTGTAGAAAAACATGAACCACCAGCTGTCGCGATCACCGAGGGCCTTGAAGTAGTCGGCCATGGCTTTGGGTTTTGGCCGCTGCGGGGCGTTTTTTGCCAACAGGGCGAACAGCACCAAGGTCAAAACCAGCGGGATCAGGGCGAAACCGAAAACATTGCTCCAGCCGAACGCGGCGGCAATCACTGGCGCCAGCAGCGCGGCGAACACGGTGCCGGAGTTGCCCGCGCCGGCGATGCCCATGGCTTTGCCTTGGTGCTCTGGCGGGTACCACTGCGAGGCCAGCGGCAGCGCCACGGCGAACGACGCGCCGGCCATGCCGAGGAACAGTCCGAGGATCAGCGCCTGTTCATAACTGTGGATGCCGAGTTTCCAGGCGCCGAACAGCGCGCAGATGACGATGACCTGGCCGATCAGTCCGGCGGTCTTCGGCGACAAGCGATCAGCGAGCATGCCCATGGCGAAGCGCAACACCGCGCCGGCGAGAATCGGCGTGGCGACGACGAGGCCGCGTTGCTGGGTGGTCAGGTGCAGGTCGGCGGCAATCTGCACCGCCAGCGGGCCGAGCAGGTACCAGACCATGAAGCTCAGGTCGAAATACAGGAAGGCCGCGAACAGGGTCGGGGTATGGCCGGATTTCCAGAAGCTTGAATTCATCGCGCACCTCGGCTGAAAAGATTCTCGAAAGGAGTCATGCACAGCAGGTGGAGCGCCTCACGGCCGCACCACCGGCCCCGCTCTATGGGGCCAAAACGCAAAAACGCCGCTACCTGATTCGCCGAGGGGCGAACGGGGTGAGCGACGTCTTTGTCGTAGGTGGGGCAACCGCCGTTGGTTACCTGTGCGTTTTACTTAGCGAGATTTGTGCCAACAGCTGAAAAGCAAAAGCCCCTCACCCTAGCCCTCTCCCAGAGGGAGAGGGAACCGAGCGGGGGATGGCCGAATCATTTGCCGATCTGAACGATTTCGAGTGAATCCATAATCGACTCGGTCGTTCAGGTCGGCGGACAGCGCCAGACAACGCGGTCGGTCCCCTCTCCCTCCGGGAGAGGGCTAGGGTGAGGGGCTCTTGATTTGCAGCGAAAACTTCAGCCCAGCAACTCGCTCATGGCAATGATCTGCTCCGCCACCTGAATCAGCTTCTGCTGGCGGCTCATGGCCTGGCGGCGCATCAGCGTATAGGCCTCTTCCTCGTTGCAGTCCTTCATCTTCATCAGCAAACCCTTGGCCAGTTCAATGCGCTTGCGCTCGGCCAGTTGCTGGTCACGGGCCTGCAATTGCGCGCGCAGGGCCTGGTCACTCTCGAAGCGCGCCATCGCCACGTCGAGAATCGGCTGCAACCGTTGTGCGTGAATGCCTTCGACGATGTAGGCACTGACCCCGGACTTGATCGCCTGACGCATCACCCCCGGGTCATGTTCGTCGGTGAACATCACGATCGGCCGGGGCTGGTCGCGGCTGACCAGCACCACTTGCTCCATGACATCACGGCTCGGTGACTCGGTATCGATCAGGATCACGTCCGGGCGCACCGTTTCGACGCGCGCCGGCAGGTCGATGGTCAGGCCGGACTCGTCGATCACCTCGAAGCCGGCCTCGGTCAGCGCCGCTTTCAGGCGTCCGACTTTTTTCGCGGTGTCGTTGATCAGCAGAATGCGCAACATGTTCGCGGTCTCCTGTCAGCGCTGGGCGAGAAGCGGGGCGGCGTCGCTCAGGGCATGCAGTTTGAAACTGCGCGCATAGCCCGCCGGATCGCTGCCGTCCCAGACCTTGCCGTCGAGCAACTGGCTGCTGCGCAGGTCTGCGTGCGAAGCCGCAATACCGACAGCGCTCGCTGCCTCGCGGTACAAATCCAGGCGCTGAACCTGACGGGCGACGGCCAGATAATCCGGATCCTCGCGCAACAGACCCCAGCGACGGAACTGGGTCATGAACCACATGCCGTCGGAAAGGTAGGGCAGATTGACCTCGCCATCGCCATGAAAACGCAGCGCATGCGGATCCTGCCAGCGATTGCCGAGGCCGTCGGCGTAATCCCCCATGAAACGCGGCTCGATGCACGCGGCGGGGGTGTCGAGGTATTCGGTGGCGCTGAGCAATTGCGCGGTGCTGCGGCGGTTTTCCGGGCTCTCTTCGATGAAGCGGCTGGCCTCAAGGATGGCCATGACCAGCGCCCGCGCGGTGTTGGGATATTGCTCGACGAATTCGCGGGTGCAGCCGAGGACTTTTTCCGGGTGGTCGGGCCAGATGCTCTGGCTGGTCGCCAGGGTGAAACCGAGATTCTGCTGCACGGCGCTGGCCGCCCACGGTTCGCCGACGCAAAAACCGTCGATGCGCCCGGCTTGCAGGTGCGCAACCATTTGCGGCGGCGGCACCACCACGCTGTCGACGTCCTGCAACGGATGAATGCCCTGGCTCGCCAGCCAGTAATAAAGCCACATCGCATGGGTGCCGGTGGGGAAGGTCTGGGCGAAGGTCAGTTTTGCGCGGCTTTGGTGCACATGCCGATCGAGCGCTTCAGGACTGTTCACGCCAGCCTGTTGCAAACCATGGGACAGGTTCAGGCTCTGGCCATTCTGGTTCAGGCCCATCAGCACTGCCATGTCGGTGGGGGCGACGCCGCCGATGCCCAGGTGCACCGCATAAATCAGCCCGTACAGACTGTGCGCGGCATCCAGTTCGCCGCTGACCAGTTTGTCGCGCAAGTTGGCCCATGACGCCTGACGCTTGAGGTTCAGGGTCAGGCCGTAGGGCTGGGCGAAGCCCTGAGTGGCGGCGACCACCACCGAGGCGCAGTCGCTCAGCGCCATGAAGCCTAGATCGATCGCGCTCTTTTCCGGCGCATCGCTGCCATTGACCCAGGCCAGAGGCCCCAAGGACGTTTCGTTCATACGCTACCTCAAAAAAAACGTCGTCCCGGATTCTGCGCAAGCAAAACCCGGGGACGACGCCATTGTCCTGGCCTGCGCGCCGTCATTGGTCGGCAGACTGATGAGCGGGGTGGTGCAAGGCATATGCCAGTCGCCTGATTCGCGCAGGCGCCTCGCGCCGGGGGACGATGCCCGGCTATAATCGCCGCCTCTTTTCGCCGCCCGAGTCATTGCCGCCCATGTACACCCTGGCCCGTCAGCTGTTGTTCAAACTTTCCCCGGAAACCTCCCACGATCTGTCGCTGGATCTGATCGGCGCGGGTGGACGTTTGGGCCTCAACGGCTTGCTGTGCAAGGCGCCGGCGAAAATGCCGGTGACCGTCATGGGGCTGGAGTTTCCGAACCCGGTAGGGCTGGCGGCAGGTCTGGACAAGAACGGCGCGGCCATCGATGGCTTTGCGCAACTGGGTTTCGGTTTTGTCGAAATCGGCACCGTGACCCCGCGTCCGCAGCCGGGTAACCCGAAACCACGAATCTTCCGCCTGCCGGAAGCCGAGGCGATCATCAACCGCATGGGTTTCAACAACCTCGGTGTGGACAACCTGCTGGCGCGGGTCGCTGCGGCAAAATACCAAGGCGTGCTGGGCATCAACATCGGCAAGAACTTCGACACTCCGGTCGAGCGTGCGGTCGACGATTACCTGATCTGCCTGGACAAGGTTTACGCCCACGCCAGCTACGTCACCGTCAACGTCAGCTCGCCAAACACCCCGGGCCTGCGCAGCCTGCAGTTCGGTGACTCGCTCAAGCAATTGCTCGCTGATCTGGCCACCCGTCGTGCCGAACTGGCCCTGCGTCACGGCAAGCATGTGCCGCTGGCGATCAAGATCGCGCCGGACATGACCGACGAAGAGACTGCGCAGGTTGCCCAGGCATTGATCGAAACCGGCATGGACGCGGTGATCGCCACCAATACGACTTTGAGCCGTATCGGCGTCGACGGCATGGAGCATGGCGACGAGGCGGGCGGGCTGTCGGGTGCGCCGGTGCGTGAGAAGAGCACCCATACCGTGAAAGTGCTGGCGAGCGAATTGGCCGGGCGTTTGCCGATCATTGCTGCGGGCGGGATTACCGAGGGCAAACACGCGGCGGAGAAAATTACCGCTGGCGCGAGCCTGGTGCAGATCTATTCGGGCTTCATCTACAAAGGCCCGGCGCTGATTCGTGAATCGGTAGACGCCATCGCCGCGTTGCGCTGAGGATTGCCGAGGACTTGTCGGAGCCTTTGTGGCGAGGGGATTTATCCCCGCTGGGCTGCCCAGCAGCCCCAAACCTTGCACATTGATATGCCAGTTAAATTGAAATTCCGATTTCGCGACTGCTGCGCAGCCGAGCGGGGATAAATCCCCTCGCCACGTGGCTCCCGGTTAACCCTTTTTGCAGGCATTAAAAAGGGCTCCTCGAAGGAGCCCCTGGGCCGTAGCCCGCCGTCCGGGAAGGACGTGCGTGGTTAGTTCATTGCAAATTCAGATTGTCGTGTCGGAATAAATGCCCTGTGTCAGCCGACGGCGTGAAGTTCGTTGAGTCTGTGGATTCCCGCAGTGCCGGTCATACCGTCCCAGTTGTCGCCGCGTCCTTCTCGCCAGCCGTTGATCCAGGCTTGACGTACCGACGGTAGAGTAAATGGGCAAAGCTCACGGGATTTGCCACCAACGCCATATTGATATCCGCGCAAAAATGCTCTTTCCAACGGATCACGCTTAAGTCTTCTCATAGGGTGTTTCCCTCACTTGTTGACTGTAGTGTCGCGTTGACCTCAATTGAGGTCTGGCAGAAAAAACCTGCCATCGTGCGGCTCGCTGCCGGCGTGGCGAGCCAAGGTGTTGACGCCGTTGCGACGTCAACCTGTGCTCAGTTCTAACCAATGAGTCACACAGAGGGAATGATCGTTTTGTCATAAGCACGTAACGTAAAGGATGCTATGGCGATAAGTAACCGCGTATTTATTCAACGTTCATTGCGCAAACCCCGGTATGATCGGCGCCCCGCTGACTCAGGGGGTTAATCCTTTAGTGAGAATGACCCACGTTTGCGCTTGGGTAATATTCGACGAAGGGTCGCTTTCAGTCTTTTTGTTGCACCAACTTTTTTATCTGTCCCGGCATCTAAGCTCTTTTAACCCGAGCAGCGGGGATGGAACGGCACACCTTCGTGCCACGCGGGCGCTCTTTCAGAAAAGCGCCTGATTGAAAACCGGGTCGGCAATGCGTTGCCGGCCCACTAGCCAAAGGCTCTGGAATTACCATGTCCGATCGTTTCGAACTCTTCCTCACTTGCCCCAAAGGCCTTGAAGGCCTGCTCATCGAGGAAGCCGTCGGGCTTGGCCTTGAAGAAGCGCGCGAGCACACCTCCGCCGTGCGTGGCATGGCGACCATGGAAACCGCCTATCGCCTGTGCCTCTGGTCGCGTCTGGCCAACCGCGTGTTGCTGGTGCTCAAGCGTTTCCCGATGAAGGACGCCGAAGACCTCTACCACGGCGTGCTCGACATCGACTGGCAGGATCACATGCTCAGCGACGGCACCCTGGCCGTCGAATTCAGCGGCCACGGTTCGGGCATCGACAACACCCACTTCGGCGCGCTGAAAGTCAAAGACGCCATCGTCGACAAACTGCGCACGCCGCAGGGCGATCGTCCATCCATCGACAAACTCAACCCGGACCTGCGCATTCACCTGCGTCTGGATCGCGGCGAAGCGATTCTGTCCCTCGACCTGTCCGGCCACAGCCTGCACCAGCGTGGCTATCGCTTGCAGCAGGGCGCGGCGCCGCTGAAGGAAAACCTCGCGGCGGCAATCCTCATTCGTTCCGGCTGGCCGCGTATTGCTGCCGAAGGCGGCGCGCTGGCTGACCCGATGTGCGGTGTCGGTACGTTCCTCGTTGAAGCGGCGATGATCGCCGCCGACATGGCGCCGAACCTGCGTCGCGAGCAGTGGGGCTTTACCGCGTGGCTCGGTCACGTGCCGGCACTGTGGAAAAAACTCCACGAAGAAGCCGTCGAGCGTGCCGCCGCCGGTCTGGCCAAACCGCCGCTGTGGATTCGCGGTTACGAAGCCGATCCACGACTGATTCAGCCAGGCCGCAACAACGTTGAACGTGCCGGCCTCAGCGAGTGGATCAAGATCTATCAGGGCGAAGTGGCGACCTTCGAGCCGCGCCCGGATCAGAACCAGAAAGGCCTGGTCATCTGCAACCCGCCGTACGGCGAGCGTCTCGGTGACGAAGCCAGCCTGCTGTATCTCTATCAGAACCTCGGCGAGCGTCTGCGTCAGGCCTGCCTGAACTGGGAAGCGGCGGTGTTCACCGGCGCCCCGGATCTGGGCAAGCGCATGGGTATCCGCAGCCACAAACAGTATTCGTTCTGGAACGGCGCGCTGCCGTGCAAACTGCTGCTGATCAAGGTTCTGCCGGATCAGTTCGTCACTGGCGAACGCCGCACTCCGGAACAGCGCCAGGCCGAGCGCGAGCAAGCCGCTTACGATCAGACCCCGGACGAGCCGCAAGAGCGCAAGTTCAACAAGAACGGCAACCCGATCAAGCCGACGCCAGCCCCGGCGCCAGTGATCGAACAGCCGCGCCTGAGTGAAGGCGGGCAGATGTTTGCCAATCGCTTGCAGAAAAATCTCAAGGCGATGGGCAAGTGGGTCAAGCGCGAAGGTATCGATTGCTACCGCGTCTATGATGCCGACATGCCGGAATACGCGATGGCCATCGACCTGTACCACGACTGGGTGCACGTTCAGGAATACGCCGCGCCGAAATCCATCGACCCGGAAAAAGCCTCGGCGCGCATGTTCGATGCGCTGGCGGCCATTCCGCAGGCATTGAACGTCGACAAGAACCGCGTGGTGGTCAAGCGCCGCGAGCGGCAGAGCGGCACCAAGCAGTACGAGCGTCAGGCGGCGCAGGGCAAGTTCGTCGAGGTCAATGAAGGTGGCGTGAAGTTGCTGGTCAACCTCACCGACTACCTCGACACCGGCCTGTTCCTCGATCACCGGCCGATGCGCATGCGCATTCAGAAAGAGGCGGCCGGCAAACGCTTCCTCAATCTGTTCTGCTACACCGCGACCGCCAGCGTGCACGCGGCCAAGGGCGGCGCGCGCAGCACCACCAGCGTCGATCTGTCGAAAACCTATCTGGACTGGGCGCGGCGCAACCTGTCGCTGAACGGCTTCTCGGACAAGAACCGTCTGGAGCAGGGCGATGTGATGGCGTGGCTGGAAAGCAGCCGCGACGAGTACGACCTGATCTTCATCGACCCGCCGACGTTCTCCAACTCCAAGCGCATGGAAGGCATCTTCGATGTGCAGCGCGATCAGGTGCAGTTGATCGACTTGGCGATGGCGCGGCTGGCACCGGGTGGCGTGCTGTATTTCTCCAACAACTTCCGCAAGTTCCAGTTGGAGGAAAACCTCGCCGAGCGTTATGCGGTCGAGGAAATCAGTGCGCAGACCATTGATCCGGATTTCGCCCGCAATACCAAGATCCACCGCGCCTGGAAAATCACGGCTCGTTGACGCTTTCACTGGTTGGATCCACAGAGCGTTGATTTTTAACGGCTC
This sequence comes from Pseudomonas sp. Sample_20, assembly GCF_004307585.1. Lineage (NCBI taxonomy): Bacteria > Pseudomonadati > Pseudomonadota > Gammaproteobacteria > Pseudomonadales > Pseudomonadaceae > Pseudomonas > Pseudomonas sp. Sample_20. Next base: position 20,909 of record NZ_RCOA01000093.1, read on the forward strand.
GGTGGATCCAGCGGTGCTGGCTAAATTAGTGGCTAATAGCTATAACTCACACACCGCCAATGGGGTTTTCCCGCAAATCTGGCGGAGTGAGTCGTGCTTATGCCGTTGCACCCCGTGCGCCCGAAAATCCTCGGTTTCATCAGTGAAGACGTCTCAGCCTGGCTGGTCGCTTTGCTGGTGTTGCTTGCCGGCGGGATTCTCACTGGGCTGCTCGCGTGGGGCACCTTCAACCAGTTTCAGCAACAATCGCGTCAGCGTTTCCAACTGCTGGCCAACGAACGCTACAGCCGTATCGCCGAACGTTTTCAGGACCAGGAGCAACGTCTCGATGGTCTGCGCCGGTTCTTCGCCAACTCCGAATCGGTGTCCCGCGCCGAATTCGATGGCTACTCACGCCCTTTATTGCTGCGCACCCAAGCCTATACCTACGCCCCGAAAGTCAGTGGTGCCGAGCGGGCCGCGTTCGAACAGCAGGTGCGTGATGAGGGCCTGAGCAATTTCACCATTCGCGAGCTCGACGCCAATGGCGAGCTGCAACTGGCGGCAGCGCGCGACGCATATGTGCCGGTGCTGTACACCCAGACCCAAAGCCGATTGGCGCCACCACTGGGTTATGACTTGCTCGCCCAACCCTTGCGCCGCGAAACCCTGCAACGCGCCGACCAGCTCGGCAGCATGGCGGTGTCGCAACCGATGCACCTGGTCGGGATTGAGCCGTCCTACGCGCGTGGGGTGTTGCTACTGGCGCCGGTCAGTCGCGCCGGAGAATCGCAGCCGTTCGGCTATGTGATGGCGGTGATCAGCATGCGCCAGTTGCTCGCCGACGGTTTGCCCGATGCCCTGCACGATTATCTGTCGGTGCGCATTCTCGACCTGTCGACCCAGGATCAGCACGAAGCGCTGTTCGAATCGAGCAACGAGGCGGTGCCCGGCGATTTGGCAGCGACGCGCTTGCTGCGCATGGCCGATCACGACTATCAGGTCGATATCCTGCCGAGCGAAGCGTTCATGCAGGCCAACCATTCGTCGGTGGGCAGCGTGATCATTCTTGGTGGCTTGCTCAGCGCATTGCTCAGCGCCTTGCTTTATGTGCTGGTCAGCCAGCGCCAGCGCGCGGTGCGCCTGGTCGAGGTGCGCACCCAGGAGTTGCACGAGCGCGAGCAGGAATTGCGCGGCACCCACGGTCAACTGCGCGGCGTGCTGAATGCCGCCACTCAGGTCGCGATCATCGCCACCGACCTGCGCGGCGTGATCAACACCTTCAACCCCGGTGCCGAGCAAATGCTCGGCTACAGCAGCGCCGAAGTCGTTGGGCGCATGACCCTGGAGAACCTGCATTTGCCACGGGAACTGGCGGCGCGTTCGGCCGAGTTGAGTGCGCGCTACGGCAAAAACATTCCGACTTGCCACGCGATGCTGGTCGAGGGCGGCGAAGTCGGCGGCCACGAGGCACGCGAATGGACCCTGGTGCGCAGCGATGGCAGTCACCTGCCGGTGAACATGCTCGCCACCCCGGTGCTTGACGAGCAAGGCCTGTGGGTCGGTCATCTGGCGATCTGCATCGACATCACCGAACGCAAACGCGTGCACGAGGTGCTGGCAGCACGCGACACATTGCTGAAGAAGCTCAGCGCCCATGTTCCCGGTGGCATCTACCAATTCAAGATGGAATTCGACGGACGCTTCAGCGTGATCTACGCCAGCGATGGCATCCGCGAAATCTACGAGCTGGAGCCGGATGTGCTGCTGCTCGACTCCGAGGCGATCTTCAGTCGTATCCACCCGCAGGATGCGATTCGCGTGCGCAGCTCGATCCGCGAATCGGCGGAAAACCTCAGCCCGTGGCGCGAAGAGTACCGCGTGCAACTGCCCGAGCGCGGTCTGCGCTGGGTGCGCGGCGAGGCGACACCGGAAGAGCTGCCGGGCGGCGGAGTGCTGTGGCACGGTTATATCTCGGATATCTCCGATCTCAAGCGCGTGGAAGAAGAATTGCGCGCGTTGTCGATCACCGACTCGCTGACCGGCATTCACAACCGCCGCTATTTCCAAGAACGCCTGACCACCGAAATGGCCCGGGTCGAGCGTGGTGGCGGTGAGTTGTCGGTGATCATGCTCGACATCGACCACTTCAAACGCATCAACGATCAGTTCGGCCACGCCGTCGGCGACCGCGTGCTGCAAGCAGTCTGCGAGCGGATCGGCCATCGCCTGCGCCGCACCGATGTGTTCTGCCGTTTGGGCGGTGAAGAGTTCATGGTGCTGTGCCCGGACATCGACGGTGAACACGCCTACATGCTGGCGATGGAGTTGTGGGAAGGTTTGCGCAGCGCGCCGGTGGACGTGGTCGGCTTGGTCACCGCGAGTTTCGGCATCGCCAGCTGGCGCCCGGGGGAGGGCGCAGATGCGCTGTTGCTGCGCGCTGACTCAGGGGTTTACGCGGCGAAGCAGAATGGCCGGGATCGGGTTGAGCGGGAGATGAGCTGAGCCGCTGATGCTCGATACACCACAAACCTGTGGAAGCTGGCTTGCCAGCGATAGGGTCATTCCAGTCAGCATATTCGGTGACTGACAGTCCGCTATCGCTGGCAAGCCAGCTCCCACAGGGTTTTGTGATGTGGCTTGGATTGCGTTACAGCACCGAAGCGGTCTGCGGCAGTTTCGGCTGTTTGTACAGATCCAGCAGCACCTGATCGAGCACCGACGAGGCGCCGAACGGGGCTTTGTCGTTGAGGATCGCTACCACCGCCCAGGTATTGCCATTCACATCACGGCTGAAACCGGCGATCGCGCGCACGGTGTTCAGGGTGCCGGTCTTGACGTGCGCCTCACCGCGCATCGCCGTGGTTTTCAGGCGTTTGCGCATGGTGCCGTCGGTGCCGGCAATCGGCAGCGAGCTGATGTACTCGGCGGCGTACGGACTGTGCCAGGCGGCTTGCAGCATGTTGGCCATCTCACGCGCGCTGACCCGCTCGGCCCGCGACAGACCAGAGCCATTCTCCATCACCAGATGCGGCGCGGTGATGCCTTTCTTCGCCAGCCACTGCCGCACCACGCGTTGCGCAGCCCGGGCGTCGTCACCATCGGCATCGTTGCGGAAACGCTGGCCAAGACTGAGGAACAGCTGCTGGGCCATGGTGTTGTTACTGTATTTGTTGATGTCGCGGATGATCTCGGCCAGATCCGGCGAGTACGCGCGGGCGAGCAGTTTGGCGCCGCTCGGCGTCGGTGCCAGACGATCCTTGCCCTGGATGCTGCCACCCAGCTCCTTCCAGATCGCCCGCACGGCGCCGGCGGTGTAGGTCGCGTGGTCGAGCAACGACAGGTAGGTCTGCGAACTGCAGCCTTCGCCCAACTGGCCGCCGACGGTTACGGTCACGCTGCCATCGGCCTGCGGCACCGGGTTATAGCGCACGCCGCCGGTGCATTGCTTGGACGGCAGCGCCTTGACGGTGTTTTCGATACGAATGCTGGCAATCGGCGGCTCAACCGAAATCAGTACGCGGCCACCGTCATTGCGCGCAACAAAGCGCAGGGCCTTGAGGTTGACCAGCAGCGAGTCGGGCTTGACCAGGAACGGCTTGTTGTCGTCGTTGCCGTCATCGTTGAATTCCGGCAATTGCGGCTGCACGAAGAAGTTGCGGTCGAGGATCAGATCGCCGGTGATCTGGGTCACGCCGTTGGCGCGCAGGTCGCGCATCAGCAGCCAGAGTTTTTCCATGTTCAGCTTCGGGTCACCGCCACCCTTGAGGTAAAGGTTGCCGTTGAGAATGCCGCCGCTCAGGGTGCCATCGGTGTAGAACTCGGTTTTCCACTGATGGTTGGGGCCGAGCATTTCCAGCGCCGCGTAAGTGGTGACCAGTTTCATCGTCGAGGCCGGATTGACCGAGACGTCGGCATTGAACACGGTCGGCGTGCCCGGACCGTCGAGCGGCACCATCACCAGCGACAGCGCAGTGGGCTGCAACTTGCTGGCCTTGAGGGCTTTTTCGACGTTCGGGGTGAGGGAAGTGTTGATAGTGGCAGCGGAGACAGGCAGGGCCAGAGGCAAAAGAAGGCCGGCGAGAAACAGTGGACGCAACGATTTGATCATATGCAATAAAACCCTGCAAAAGAGGGGGAAAAGACGAGGACATGGATGAAAAGGCCCTCAGTGGTCATGAAAGTGTCGGCATTATGCCCCAAGCTGTAACAGCTTGTGCCGTGTCGCGACCGGCCAATCGCTTATTTTTTTACAGGCGGTCGGCCGCAGCGACCAGAGAGTCGGGCAATCGCCGGCTTAAACTGGTAAAGTGCCGGCCGTTATTACTTAAGAGGATTGTTCCAATGGCGACTAACCGTTCCCAGCGTCTGCGCAAAAAACTGTGCGTTGATGAATTTCAAGAGCTGGGTTTCGAACTGAACCTGGACTTCAAAGAAGACTTGTCCGAAGAAGCCATTGACGCTTTCCTCGAAGCATTCATCAAAGAAGCCATGGAAGCCAACGGTCTGGGTTATGTTGGCGGCGACGACTTCGGTCTGGTGTGCCTGCAGAAGCGTGGCTCGGTCAACGAAGAGCAGCGCGCTGCCGTTGAAGCCTGGCTGAAAGACCGCTCCGAGCTGACCAAGTACGAAGTCAGCCCGCTGCTGGACGTGTGGTATCCGGAAAAGCCGATCAACGCGGCCAAGTGATACTGAAAAAACGGCGACCTGAGGGTCGCCGTTTTTTTTTCGCCTGGTGTTTAGGTGATACGGCTTGGATTTGATGGTGGACTCGCCCCTCACCCCAGCCCTCTCCCGAGGGAGAGGGAGCCGATCTGTGGGCTTTTCGGGATGTGAGTTCGACTTGGTATCCCTCGTCGGCGTATATCTTCCGAGCACCTTGGTCAGTCCCCTCTCCCTTTGGGAGTGTTAGGGTGAGGGGCTTTTTACTTAAGCTCTGCGCCAATTCAAAATCACCAGCGTCAAGACCCCCGCCACAATCCCCCAAAACGCCGAACCAATGGAAAACAGCGTCAACCCCGACGCCGTGACCATAAAGGTGATCAACGCCGCTTCCCGTTCCTTCACCTCGCTCATGGCAATGCTCAAGCCATTGATGATCGAGCCGAACAGCGCCAGCGCGGCAATCGACAGCACCAGTTCTTTCGGCAACGCCGCAAACAATGCCGCCAACGTCGCGCCGAAGACCCCGGCAATCCCGTAGAACACCCCGCACCACACCGCTGCGGTGTAGCGCTTGTTGCGATCTTCGTGGGCATGCGGGCCGGTGCAGATCGCCGCGCTGATCGCCGCGAGGTTGATGCCGTGGGAGCCGAACGGCGCCAGCAACAGCGAGGCGATGCCGGTGGTGGTGATCAGTGGCGAGGCCGGGACGTTATAGCCATCGGCACGCAGCACGGCGATGCCGGGCATGTTCTGCGAGGTCATCGCCACCACGAACAGCGGAATGCCGATGCTGATGGTTGCGGCCAGGGAGAAGTGCGGGGTGGTCCACACCGGGGTGGCCACTTCCAGATGAAAGCCGCTGAAATCCAGCAGCCCCATGAAGCCCGACAGCGCAGTGCCGATCAGCAGCGCCGCGAGCACCGCATAGCGTGGCGACAGGCGCTTGACCAGCAGATAGGTGAAGAACATCCCCAGCACCAGCCCGGTACGGTGTTGCGCGGCGACGAAGATTTCGCTGCCGATCTTGAACAGAATCCCTGCCAGCAAGGCCGCCGCCAAAGAGGCCGGGATCTTTTTTACCAGCCGTTCGAAGCTGCCGGTCAGGCCGCAGATCGTCACCAGCACCGCGCATGTGATGTAGGCGCCGATCGCCTCGCCGTAACTGACGCCGCCCAGGCTGGTGATCAGCAACGCCGCGCCGGGGGTCGACCAGGCGATGGTGATCGGTGTGCGATAGCGCAGCGACAGGCCGATCGAACACACTGCCATGCCGATCGAAATCGCCCAGATCCACGAGGAAATCTGCCCGCTGCTCAGGCCGGCCGCTTGCCCGGCCTGGAACATCAGCACCAGCGAACTGGTGTAACCGGTCATCATCGCGATGAAACCGGCGACGATGGCGGAAGGCGAAGTGTCGGCCAGAGGGCGCAGGCGGGCGTGGGTGGCGTCGGTCATGACGGCGGTGTTCCTTATACCAATGGAGATGTCCGCCACAACACATCCCCTGTAGGAGCTGCCGAAGGCTGCGATCTTTTGACGTTGATTTTAAGAAGCAAGATCAAGAGATCGCAGCCTTCGGCAGCTCCTACATAAGGGGATTGTGCGTAGAAGGCGGATTCTGCGATCAAGCCTAAACTCAAACGTAACCCAGCGTTGCAATACAGCCGCAGGCGCAAACAGCCGTACAGTCGTGTTGCCACCATTCATTGTGTACAATCGCGCTGTTTTTTACGCGATACTTGCCAGCGACCTACTGTGCCGTATTACAGTCACGGTCTATTCGCCGCAGTTTTCCCGACTCGAGTGCCCATGAACGAACAGTTGCAACCCCTCAAGAAACAACCGCGAGCAGGCAAAGCCGGCCGCAGCGGAACCCAGGACGATATTGTCTACGCGCATATCTTCGAGGCCATCCTCGAACAGCGTCTGGCGCCCGGTACCAAGTTGAGCGAAGAAGCGCTGGGGGAAATCTTCGGGGTCAGCCGCACCATCATTCGCCGCGCGCTGTCGCGTCTGGCCCATGAAGGCGTGGTGCTGTTGCGGCCGAACCGTGGCGCCGTGGTCGCCAGCCCGAGCGTTGAAGAGGCGCGTCAGGTGTTTCTCGCTCGGCGTCTGGTCGAGCGGGCGATCACTGAACTGGCGGTGCAACATGCCACTGCCGAGCAGATCGCCGAACTGCGGCAGATGGTCAACGACGAGCGCGACAGCTTCTCCCGTGGCGATCGTGGTGCCGGTATTCGTCTGTCGGGTGAATTCCACCTGAAGCTGGCGGAAGCGGCAATGAACGCACCGTTGATCAGCTTCCAGCGCAGCCTGGTGTCGCAGACTTCATTGATCATCGCCCAGTACGAAAGCGGCAACCGCTCGCATTGCTCGTACGACGAACACACGCAGCTGATCGATGCCATTGAAAAGCGCGACGGCGAACTGGCGGTGAACCTGATGATGCATCACATGGATCACATCGACAGCAAGCTCAACCTCGACGAGGAAGGCGCGTCGGATGATCTGCATGCAGTGTTCTCGCATTTGTTGCAGACCAAGAAGCCGGGGCGTCCAGCGGCCAAGCTCTAAGCTGAGACCGAGTCGCGGCTTTCGCGAGCAGGCTCGCTCCCACAGGGGAATGCATTTCAAAGGTGGGAGCGAGCATGCTCGCGAAGGCGATCTGACAGGCAATAAAAATCCCCCGGGGTAAACACCTCCGGGGATGATCGTTCCCACGCTCTGCGTGGGAATGCCTCTAGGGACGCTCCGCGTCCAGTGACGCGGAGCGTCACGGGCTGCATTCCCACGCAGAGCGTGGGAACGATCAGTGCAGGAAAACCTAGCGCTGATGCACCAGCGCCCCCGCTGCATACGTCTGCGCCACGGTGCGGTCATCGCCCAGGGTCATCAGCACAAACAACGTCTCGGCGATGTTATTCGACTGTTTCAAGCGGTAGCTCAGCAGCGGCGTGGCGTTGTAATCCAGCACCAGGAAGTCGGCATCGGAGCCCGGTTGCAGGTTACCGATCTTGTCTTCCAGGCGCAGCGCCCGCGCACCCCCGAGGGTCGCCAGATACAGCGACTTGAACGGGCTCAACCGCGCGCCCTGCAGTTGCATGACCTTGTAGGCTTCGTTGAGGGTTTGCAGCAGCGAGAAACTGGTACCGCCGCCGACGTCGGTGCCGAGGCCGACATTGAGCTTGTGTTTCTCGGCCATCGGCAGGTTGAACAGGCCGCTGCCGAGGAACAGGTTCGAGGTCGGGCAGAACGAGATCGCCGAGCCGGTTTCCGCCAGTCGCGCGCATTCTTCGTCACACAAATGCACGCCGTGGGCGAATACCGAGCGTTCGCCGAGCAATTGGAAATGATCGTAGATGTCGAGGTAGCCCTTGCGCTCCGGGAACAGTTCCTTGACCCACTCGATTTCCTTGAGGTTTTCGCTGATGTGGGTCTGCATGTACAGATCCGGGTATTCCGTCAGCAATTGCCCGGCCAGGGTCAGTTGTTCCGGGGTGCTGGTGGGGGCGAAGCGCGGCGTCACCGCATAGTGCAAGCGACCCTTGCCGTGCCAGCGCTCGATCAGCGCCTTGCTGTCGACGTAGCTGGATTCGGCGGTATCGACCAGATAATCCGGGGCATTGCGGTCCATCATCACCTTGCCGGCGATCATGCGCAGGTCGAGCTTTTCAGCGGCTTCGAAAAACGAATTGACTGATTGCGGATGCACGCTGCCGAACACCAGCGCCGTGGTGGTGCCGTTGCGCAGCAGTTCCTTGATGAAAATATCGGCCACTTCGTCGGCGTGGGCCTTGTCGCCAAACTGGCTTTCGCAGGGGAAGGTGTAGGTGTTCAGCCAGTCGAGCAGTTGCTCGCCGTAGGAGCCGACCATGCCGGTCTGCGGCAGGTGAATGTGTGTGTCGATAAAGCCCGGTGTGATCAGCGCATCCTGATAATGGTTGATCTCGATATCCGCCGGCAGGGTTGGCAGCAGTTCGCTGGCGTGGCCGAGGGCACTGATCTTGCCGTCGTCGACCACCAGCAGGCCGTCCTCGAAATATTCATAGGAGGCTTCGATGCCGACTTCGGCAGGGTCGGCAATGCTGTGCAGAATGGCGGCGCGGTAGGCTTTGCGAGTCAGAGGCATGAGGGTTCTCTAATCAGTTTGAGGCTTTGAGTTTGGCGGCCTGACTGCGGCGCGAAGCGGGCAGCAGTCGGGCAATCGGTTCGGCGCGGGCGCTGTGCTGGCCGAAATTGGCGTTGTAAGTGGCGATGATTTCGCCGGCGATGGAGATGGCGATTTCCACAGGCAGTTTGCCTTTGACTTCGCCGATGCCCATCGGACAGCGCATGCGCTGCACCACGCTCGGGTCGAAACCACGATCGCGCAGGCGGTGTTCGAATTTGGCGCGTTTGGTTTTCGAGCCGATCAGGCCGAACCAGGTGAAATCGTTGCGCTTGAGAATCGCCGCGGTCAGCTCCAGATCGAGCTGATGATTGTGGGTCATGACGATGCAGTAGCTGCCGACGGGCAGATCATCGACTTCGTCCACTGGCTCTTCGCTGACGATTTTACGCACGCCGTGGGGAATGTGTTCGGGGAACTCGGCCTCGCGCGAATCGATCCAGCGCACCCGGCAGGGCAGGCTGGCCAGCAGCGGCACGAGGGCGCGACCGACGTGGCCTGCACCGAACACGGCAATCTGCGCCTGGACCTGGCCCATCGGTTCGAACAGCAACACCGTGGCGCCGCCGCAACACTGGCCGAGGCTGGCACCGAGGCTGAAGCGCTCCAGATGGGTGTCCTGCTTACCGCTGGCGAGCATCTCGCGGGCGATCTGCATGGCTTTGAATTCCAGATGCCCGCCACCGATGGTGTCGAACAGGCGGTCGGCGCTGACGACCATTTTCGAGCCGGCGTTGCGTGGCGTCGAACCGAGTTCTTCGATGATCGTCACCAGCACACAGGGCTCGCCCTGATTCTGCAGGTCGGCGAGGGCGTCGATCCAGTTGTACATACACACCTCTCAGATCGTTCCCACGCTCTGCGTGGGAATGCATCACTGGACGCTCCGCGTCCGCTGTTCAGGATGCGACGCAGAGCGTCGCGGGCTGCATTCCCACGCAGAGCGTGGGAACGATCATCAAACAACCGCGGTTTCAGCTTCGACAGCCTTCACCGCTTTAAGCTGGCGCATCTGCTCACAGCCCCACAACACCCGCTCCGGCGTGGCTGGCGCGTCGATTTTCGGCTGATGCTGATAATCCCCGAGGCTCGCCACCGCGTCCTTGATTGCGCACCACGCGGCGATGCCGAGCATGAACGGCGGTTCACCGACGGCTTTGGAATGGAACACCGTGTCTTCCGGGTTCTTGCGGTTTTCCACCAGTTTCACCCGCAGATCCAGCGGCATGTCCGCCACCGCCGGGATCTTGTAGCTGGCCGGGCCGTTGGTCATCAGCTTGCCCTTGTTGTTCCAGACCAGCTCTTCCATGGTCAGCCAGCCCATGCCCTGGACGAAACCGCCCTCGACCTGACCGATGTCGATCGACGGGTTCAGCGAGGCGCCGACGTCATGCAGGATGTCGGTGCGCAGCATCTTGTACTCGCCGGTCAGGGTATCGACGATCACTTCGCAGCAGGCTGCGCCGAAAGCGAAGTAATAGAACGGACGCCCACGGGCCTGACTGCGGTCGTAGTAGATTTTCGGAGTCTTGTAGAAGCCGGTGCTGGACAGCGAGACCTGATTGAAATACGCCTGCTGGATCAGCGCTTCGAAGGTCAGAATCTGCTCGCGCACCCGCACGTGGCCGTTGCGGAATTCGACGTCTTCTTCGCTGACCCTGTAGTGCCGCGCGGCGAATTCGACCAAGCGTTGCTTGATGGTCTGTGCTGCGTTCTGCGCGGCTTTGCCGTTCAGGTCGGCGCCGCTGGAGGCCGCGGTCGGCGAGGTGTTCGGCACTTTGTCGGTGTTGGTCGCGGTGATCTGCACACGATCGATTTCGACCTGAAACACTTCCGCCACGACCTGGGCGACTTTGGTGTTCAGGCCCTGGCCCATTTCCGTGCCGCCGTGGTTCAGGTGGATGCTGCCGTCGGTGTAGATGTGGATCAGCGCACCGGCCTGGTTCAAGAAGCTCGCGGTGAAGGAAATACCGAACTTCACCGGAGTCAGCGCCAGGCCTTTTTTCAGGATCGGGCTGTTGGCGTTGTAGCGACGGATCGCTTCGCGGCGCTCGGCGTACTGGCTGCTTTCTTCCAGTTCGGCGGTCATCTCTTCGAGCATGTTGTGCTCGACGGTCTGGTAGTAATGCGTGACGTTGCGCTCGGTCTTGCCGTAGTAGTTGGCCTTGCGCACCGCCAGCGGATCGAGCTTGAGATGCCGGGCGATCGCATCCATCACTTCTTCGATGGCGACCATGCCTTGCGGGCCGCCGAAGCCGCGATAAGCGGTGTTCGACGCGGTGTTGGTCTTGCAGCGGTGACCGTTGATGGTCGCATCGCCGAGGTAGTAGGAGTTGTCCGAGTGGAACATCGCCCGATCAACGATCGAGGCGGACAAGTCCGGCGAGCAGCCGCAGTTGCCGGCCAGCTCCATGTTGATCCCGTGCAGACGGCCGCTGCTGTCGAAACCGACGTCGTATTCAACGTAGAACGGGTGGCGTTTGCCGGTCATCAGCATGTCTTCGACGCGCGGCAGGCGCATCTTGGTCGGCTGGCCGGTGAGGTGCGCGACCACCGCGCACAGGCACGCCGGGCTCGCGGCCTGGGTTTCCTTGCCACCGAAACCACCGCCCATGCGGCGCATGTCGACGACGATCTTGTTCATCGACACGTCGAGCACTTCGGCGACCAGTTTTTGCACTTCGGTCGGGTTCTGCGTCGAGCAGTAGACAATCATGCCGCCGTCTTCAGTGGGCATCACCGAGGAGATTTGTGTCTCCAGATAGAAGTGCTCCTGGCCGCCGATGTGCAGCGTGCCCTGAATGCGGTGTTCAGCCGTGGCCAGTGCAGAGGCCGAGTCGCCGCGCTGGTGGGTGTGGCTGTCGAGCACGAAATGGCGCTTGCGCAGGGCTTCGACGACGTCGAGCACCGGTTCCAGATCCTCGTATTCGATGATCGCCGCCATCGCCGCTTTGCGCGCGGTTTCCAGGTCTTTCGCCGCGACTGCCAGCACTGGCTGGCCGACGAACTGCACGTCATCGATGGCCAGCAGTGGGTCGCCCGGCATCAGCGGGCCGATGTCTTTCAGGCCCGGCACGTCTTCGTGGGTAATGACAATGCGCACGCCTTCGAAGGCGTAGCACGGCGACGTGTCGATGCTGAGGATTTTCGCGTGGGCGCGGTCCGACAGGCGGGCATACAGGTGCAACTGGTTGGGGAATTCCAGGCGATCATCGATGTACTGCGCTTCACCGGACACATGCTTGGCGGCGCTGTCGTGCTTGACGCTGCGACCGACACCGGTGGTCAGATCCTGGGCGAACAGTTCGGCCAATTCAGCTTGAGTCTTCTCTACGGCGTGATGGTTAGACATAAGCGGTCACCCGAGTCTCGATGTGCGGTGTTTGCAGTTCGATGAAGTATTTGCGCAGCAGGTTCTGCGCGCTGAGCAGGCGATATTCCTTGCTGGCGCGGAAGTCCGAGAGCGGTGTGAAATCCTCGGCCAGCGCGGCGCAGGCACGTTCGATCACGGCGTTGTTCAACGGCGCGCCTTGCAGCACGGCTTCGCAGTGCGCAGCGCGTTTCGGAATCGCCGCCATGCCGCCGAAGGCCACGCGCGCGTCGCTGATCACGCCATTTTCCACGCGCAGATTGAAGGCAGCACAGACGGCGGAGATGTCATCATCCAAGCGCTTCGACACTTTATAGGCACGGAACAACTGCTCGGCGCTGGCGCGCGGGACGATGATTTTTTCGATGAATTCGCTTTCCTGACGCGCGGTGACGCGGTAGTCGATGAAGTAATCTTCCAGGTTCAAGGTGCGGCGGGTTTCGCCTTTGCACAGCACGATCTGCGCGCCGAGGGCGATCAGCAGCGGTGGCGAGTCACCGATCGGCGAGGCGTTACCGATGTTGCCGCCGAGGGTGCCCTGATTGCGGATCTGCAATGAGGCGAAGCGGTGCAGCAGTTCGCCGAAGTCCGGGTACTCGGCATTCAACGCCTCGTAGCAGTCGGAGAGGGCAGTGGCGGCGCCGATTTCGATGCGGTCTGCAAAGGTTTCAATGCGCTTCATTTCGGCGACGTTGCCGACGTAGATCATCACCGGCAGAGTGCGGTGAAACTGGGTGACTTCCAGTGCCAGGTCAGTACCGCCGGCGAGCAGCCGCGCTTGTGGATAAGCGTCGTAGAGATCGGCCAGGTCAGCGACGGTCAGCGGCACCAGGCAGCGCTTGTCGCCGCTGTTGAGTTCGCCGATATCGGTCGGCGCGATGGCCTTGAGGCGGGCAATGGTTTCGGCTTCGCGGGCGTCGAACTGATCCGCAGGCTTGGCGCAGCAGGATTGTTCGGCAGCGGCGAGAATAGGGCGGTAGCCAGTGCAGCGGCAGAGGTTGCCAGCCAGCGCTTCGTGAGCCTTGGCCTGATCCGGCGCATCGCTGTTCTTTTGCAGGGCGAACAACGACATGACGAAACCGGGGGTGCAAAAGCCGCACTGCGAACCGTGGCACTCCACCATGGCTTTCTGCACGCTGTGCAGTTCGCCCTTGTGCTTGAGGTCTTCAACGCTGATCAGTTGCTTGCCGTGCAAGGACGAGACGAAAGTCAGGCACGAATTGAGGCTGCGATAGCGAATATGCTCACGCCCCGTATCATCGGTCTGCAACTCGCCAACCACCACGGTGCAGGCGCCGCAGTCGCCACTGGCGCAACCTTCTTTGGTGCCGGGCTTGCCTACGTGTTCACGCAGGTAATTGAGCACAGTCAGATTCGGGTCCAGGGCGTGCTCGCTACGGAGTTCCTGGTTAAGTAAAAACTGGATCACGGAAGGCCTCGCAGACTCATTATTGTTGTTAACCGACGTAAACCGAATTTAGCAGGTCTGACTTTTCGGTCAATGGTTTTCTGACTTAAAGGTCAGGAAAATCCGTTTCGTCGATCAACAGCGGGTCTATTCAGTATTGACCTGCATCGGTCACTGCGCTTTTTTGCGGGATTCGTGCCAAAAACCGCTGAGTGGGCACTCCGCCATGACCGCGCATTTGCGCTACACTGCGCCGCTTGTGCAGATCGATAGAGTTTGAAGGACAACCATGACGTTCAAGGCGCCGGACAGCCTCGCCGAGCAAATCGCTCACCACCTCGCCGAACGCATCATTCGTGGCGAAATGAAGCCGGGAGAGCGCATCCAGGAACAGAAGGTCACGCTGGCGCTCAACGTCAGCCGCGGTTCGGTCCGCGAAGCCTTGCTGATCCTCGAGCGCCGTCACCTGATCGCGATCCTGCCGCGTCGTGGCGCCCACGTTACCGAGCTGACGCCGCACAAGGTGCAGAGCCTGTGCACGCTGATGAGCGAGCTGTACATCCTGCTCGGCAATTCGGTGGCCAATGGCTGGCAAGTGCAGTCGGACATGGCGCCGTTCGTGCAGATCCAGCAGCGCCTGACGGCCAATTACGAACGCGGCGATATCCGCAGCTTCGTCGATGACAGCTTTGCGGTGATGCGCGCCGCCTATCCGTTTGCCAACAATCCGTACCTGCAAGAAACCGTCGAGAACCTCCAGCCGGCGATGAGCCGCGCGTATTTCCTCGCCCTCGAACAGCGCAAGGCGGAAATGAGCGAATTCCTCGAACTGTTCGAACGCTTGCTCGCCGCCGTACTCGCCCGTGATTTGCCGCAGATCCGCATCGTGCTCACGGCGTATGCCCAGCGCAGCTGCGATCTGGTGGTGTCTGCGCTGACGGTTGCCTGAGCGTGCGGCTGAAGTGCATCAAACTGGCGGGGTTCAAATCCTTCGTCGACCCGACCACGGTGAACTTCCCCAGTAACATGGCGGCGGTCGTCGGGCCAAACGGTTGTGGCAAGTCGAACATCATCGACGCCGTGCGCTGGGTGATGGGCGAAAGTTCGGCGAAGAACCTCCGTGGCGAGTCGATGACCGACGTCATCTTCAACGGTTCGACCAGCCGCAAACCGGTAAGCCAGGCGAGCATCGAACTGGTGTTCGACAACTCCGACGGCACGCTGCTCGGCGAATACGCCGCCTATGCGGAGATTTCCATTCGCCGCAAAGTCACCCGCGACAGCCAGACCACTTATTACCTCAACGGCACCAAATGCCGTCGGCGCGACATCACCGATATCTTCCTCGGCACCGGCCTCGGCCCGCGCAGCTACTCGATCATCGAACAGGGGATGATCTCCAAGCTGATCGAATCCAAGCCCGAAGACTTGCGTAACTTCATCGAAGAAGCCGCCGGCATCTCGAAATATAAAGAGCGCCGCCGCGAGACTGAAAACCGCATCCGCCGCACTCACGAGAACCTCGCCCGCCTGACCGACCTGCGCGAAGAGCTGGAGCGCCAGCTCGAACGTCTGCACCGTCAGGCCGAGGCGGCGAAAAAGTATCAGGAACTCAAGGCCGAAGAGCGTCAGCTCAAGGCGCAACTGTCGGCCCTGCGCTGGCAGGATCTCAATGAGCAGGTCGGCCAGCGCGAGTCGATCATCGGCAATCAGGAGGTCAGCTTCGAAGCACTGGTCGCTGAACAGCGTAACGCTGATGCGGCCATCGAACGCCTGCGCGACGGTCACCACGACCTGTCCGAACGCTTCAATCTGGTGCAGGGCCGCTTCTATTCGGTCGGCGGCGACATCGCCCGGGTCGAGCAGAGCATTCAGCATGGCCAGCAGCGGTTACGCCAGTTGCAGGACGATCTGAAAGAAGCCGAGCGCGCGCGTCTGGAAACCGAATCGCACCTGGGCCACGACCGCACGTTGCTGCTGACCCTCGGCGAAGAACTGGACATGCTCACCCCCGAGCAGGAAGTCACCAGTGCCGCCGCCGAGGAAGCCGCTGCGGCCCTCGAAGAAGCCGAAACCACCATGCACGGCTGGCAGGAGCAGTGGGATGCTTTCAACCTGACCGCTGCCGAACCGCGGCGTCAGGCTGAAGTGCAGCAGTCGCGGATTCAGCAGCTGGAAAGCAGCATGGAGCGTCTGGCTGACCGACAGAAGCGCCTCGCTGAAGAGCGCGCGTTGCTGTCCGCCGACCCGGAAGACGCGGCGATCATGGCGCTCAACGAGCAGCTCGCCGAGTCCGAAGCGACCCTGGAAGATTTGCAGACCAGCGAAGAAGCGCAGGTCGAAAAGCTCGAACAACTGCGTCAGGAATTACAGCAAGCGTTGACCGCACAGCAGCAGGCGCAGGGCGATCTGCAGCGGCTCAACGGTCGTTTGGCGTCGCTGGAAGCCTTGCAGCAAGCCGCGCTCGATCCGGGCACCGGCACCGCCGAATGGTTAAAGGAACACAACCTCGCCGAGCGTCCGCGCCTGGCCGAAGGCCTGAAGGTCGAGGCCGGTTGGGAGCTGGCGGTGGAAACCGTGCTTGGCGCCGACCTGCAAGCGGTGCTGGTCGACGATTTCAGCGGTTTTGATTTATCCGGTTTCACTCAAGGTGATTTGCGCCTGCTCAGCCCGGCCAGCGATGGCGTGCGGGTGGCGGGCAGTCTGCTGGACAAAGTCGAGGCGCAGATCGATCTGTCGCCGTGGCTTGGTCAGGTCAAACCGGTCGACAGCCTTGAACAGGCGCTGGCCTTGCGCGGCCAGTTGAGCGCTGGGCAAAGTCTGATCAGCCGCGACGGCTATTGGGTCGGTCGACACTTTTTACGCGTACGTCGCGCCAGCGAAGCGGAAAGCGGCATGCTCGCCCGGGGCCAGGAAATCGAAGACCTGCAGCTTGAGCGCGAGGAGCGCGAAGCCACGGTCGACGCCATGGAAACCCGCCTGCAAACCCTGCGCGCGCAACAGCGCCAGCAGGAAAACGGCCGCGAACACCTGCGCCGCTTGCTGCAGGACGAAGCGCGCCAGCAAGGCGAACTGAAAGCACAATTGTCCGCTGGCAAGGCCAAGGCCGAGCAACTGACATTGCGCCGCACCCGTCTCGATGAAGAACTGGTCGAACTCGCCGAACAGCGCGAGCTTGAGCACGAGCAGGTCGGCGAAGCGCGCATGAATTTGCAGGAAGCGCTGGATTCCATGGCGCTCGACACCGAGCAGCGCGAGTTGCTGCTGGCCCAGCGCGACAGCCTGCGCGAGCGCCTTGATCGCGTGCGTCAGGAAGCGCGGCAGCACAAGGATCATGCCCACCAATTGGCCGTGCGTCTCGGCTCGTTGCGCGCCCAGCATGACTCCACGCGACAGGCGCTGGAGCGTCTGGAGATGCAGGCCGAGCGCCTCACGGAAAAGCGCGAACAGTTGAGTCTGAATCTGGAGGAGGGCGAGGCGCCGCTGGAAGAGCTGCGTCTGAAACTCGAAGAGTTGCTCGACAAGCGCATGACCGTCGATGAAGAACTCAAGACCGCGCAGATCGCCCTGGAAGACGCCGATCGTGAATTGCGCGACGCGGAAAAACGCCGCACCCAGGCCGAGCAGCAATCGCAGTTGATTCGCGGCCAGCTCGAACAGCAACGCATGGAATGGCAGGCGCTGACCGTACGGCGCAAGGCTTTGCAGGATCAATTGCTCGAAGATGGCTACGATCTCAATGGCGTGCTCGCCACATTGACCGCACAAGCCAGTGAACGCGAAGCCGAAGAAGAACTCGAACGCATCAACGCGCGGATTCAGCGCCTGGGTGCGATCAACCTCGCGGCCATCGATGAATACACGCAACAATCGGAGCGTAAACGTTATCTGGATGCGCAGGACGCCGATCTGGTCGAGGCGCTGGAGACCCTGGAAAACGTCATCCGCAAAATCGATAAGGAAACCCGCAACCGTTTCAAAGATACCTTTGATCAGATCAACGGTGGTTTGCAGGCACTTTTCCCGAAAGTTTTCGGTGGCGGGCGCGCGTATTTGGAACTGACGGGCGAAGATCTACTCGATACAGGGGTGACGATCATGGCGCAGCCGCCCGGGAAGAAGAACAGCACCATCCATTTGCTCTCCGGCGGCGAAAAAGCCCTGACTGCACTGGCCCTGGTTTTTGCCATCTTCAAGTTGAACCCGGCGCCGTTCTGCATGCTCGATGAGGTTGACGCGCCACTGGATGACGCTAACGTTGGACGCTACGCACGCCTGGTCAAAGAGATGTCGCAGACCGTGCAGTTCATCTACATCACCCACAACAAGATCGCCATGGAAATGGCCGAGCAGTTGATGGGTGTGACGATGCATGAACCGGGCTGTTCGCGACTGGTGGCGGTGGATGTCGAGGAGGCGATGGCGATGGTGGACGCCTAGCGGCGCCGCTGCAAGTTACAAGCTCCAAGCTGCAAGTGGACGGCTTGTGGCTTGGAGCTTAAAGCTTGTAGCTGCGAAGCCTTTGATCGTGCTAGTTTAATGTCAATTTTTCGTATACGTGGGCAAAACGCCTGTCAGAACATAGAGTTGGCGCCACGTTTTAAAGCGGTTTACGCAGTGTAAACCCCTTATTTTTCAGCATTTTTTATAGAGGCACGGGATTACATGGAAATCGGTCTGCGCGAGTGGCTGATCGTCATCGGCATCATTGTGATAGCCGGTATTCTTTTCGATGGCTGGCGCCGTATGCGCGGCGGCAAGGGAAAGCTGAAATTCCGTCTCGACCGGAGCCTGTCCAATCTGCCGGACGAGGACACTAGCGCCGAGCTGTTGGGCCCGGCCCGCGTCCTGGACACGCACAAAGAGCCGCAACTGGACGAGCACGATCTGCCGTCGGTGAGCATGCCCAACCGCGAAGCCCGCGAGCCGCGTGAATCCGGTTCGAAACGTGGCAAGCGCGGCAGCAGCGGCCCGGCGCAGGGCGACTTGAACCTCGACCTCGATCTGGACGGCGGCCCGAGCTTCAGCAGCCGCGATGACGATTTCGCCGAAGACAGCAAGCCTGCACCGGCCGTGGCGGAAAAAGATCAGCCACAAGCCGAAGAAGTCCTGGTGATCAGCGTGATCTGCCGCGACCCGGCCGGCTTCAAAGGCCCGGCGCTGCTGCAGAACATTCTCGAAAGCGGTCTGCGTTTCGGCGAGATGGACATTTTCCACCGCCACGAAAGCATGGCCGGCAACGGCGAAGTGCTGTTCTCCATGGCCAACGCGGTCAAGCCGGGCATTTTTGATCTGGACGACATCGACCATTTCAGCACCCCGGCGGTGAGCTTCTTCCTCGGTCTGCCAGGCCCGCGTCATCCGAAGCAGGCTTTCGACGTAATGGTCGCGGCAGCCCGCAAGCTGTCCCAGGAACTGAACGGCGAGCTGAAAGACGATCAGCGCAGCGTACTGACCGCGCAGACGATCGAACACTACCGTCAGCGCATCGTCGAATTCGAACGCCGCGCATTGACCCAGAAGCGTTGATACAAAAGGTCGTTCCTGTTTAACAAGACGATCGGCAAAATAATTGAGCAGCCTCGGCTGCTCTTTTGCTTTATGAGAGAACACCCATGACCGCCGCCAAAACCCGCATTCTAGAGCTGCGCGCTGAGCTGGATCAGCACAACTATCGCTATCACGTTCTCGACGAGCCGAGCATTCCCGATGCCGAGTACGACCGCTTGTTCCACGAGCTCAAGGCGCTGGAAGCGGCCAACCCGGAACTGATCACCAGCGACTCGCCGACCCAGCGCGTCGGCAGCATGGCGTTGACCGCGTTCACTCAGGTGCGTCACGAAATTCCGATGCTCAGCCTCGGCAACGCTTTCGAAGAATCCGACATGCGCGAGTTCGATCGCCGCGTCAACGAAGGCCTCGACGTGCCGGCCGGCGATCTGTTTGGTGGCGGCGCGGCGGTGGAATACAGCTGCGAGCCGAAGCTCGATGGCCTGGCGGTCAGCCTGCTGTATCAGGACGGTCTGCTGGTGCGCGGCGCCACCCGGGGCGATGGCACTACGGGCGAAGACATCAGCGTCAACGTGCGCACCGTGCGCAATATTCCGCTGAAGTTGCACGGCGAAGGCTGGCCGGCGACGCTGGAAGTGCGCGGTGAAGTGTTCATGTCCAAGGCCGGTTTCGAGCGCCTCAATGCTTCGCAACTGGAAATCGGCGGCAAGACCTTCGCCAACCCGCGCAACGCGGCAGCAGGCAGCCTGCGCCAGCTCGATTCGAAGATCACCGCCAATCGTCCGCTGGAATTCTGCTGCTACGGCATCGGTCAGGTGTCTCACGATATCGCCGACACCCACATCGGTAACCTCGAGCAGTTGCAGAAGTGGGGCATGCCGATCAGTCACGAACTGAAGCTGGCCAAGGGCATTGATGAGTGCCTGGAGTATTACCGCGACATCGGCGAACGCCGTAACTCGCTGGCCTATGAAATCGATGGCGTGGTGTTCAAGGTCAACAGCATCGCCGACCAGCGTGAACTGGGCTTCCGCGCCCGCGAGCCGCGCTGGGCGATCGCACACAAATTCCCGGCGATGGAAGAACTCACCGAGCTGCTCGACGTGGAATTCCAGGTCGGCCGCACCGGTGCGGTGACTCCGGTGGCGCGTCTGAAACCGGTGAAAGTCGCCGGCGTCACCGTGGCCAACGCCACGCTGCACAACATGGACGAAGTCGCGCGGCTGGGCCTGATGATCGGCGACACGGTGATCATTCGCCGCGCCGGTGATGTGATTCCGCAAGTGGTGCAGGTAGTCATCGAGCGTCGCCCCGATGACGCGCGCCCGGTGGCCATTCCTGAAAGCTGCCCGGTGTGCGGCTCCCACGTAGAGCGCACGCAACTGGTCAAGCGCAGCAAGGGCAAGGAAACCTTCAGCGAAGGCGCGGTGTACCGCTGCGTCGGCCGACTGGCCTGTGGCGCGCAATTGAAGCAGGCGATCATTCACTTCGTCTCGCGTCGGGCTATGGATATCGAAGGCTTGGGCGACAAGAGCGTCGAGCAACTGGTCGACGAAGGTCTGGTCAGCTCGCCGGCCGATCTGTATGCGCTGAAGTTCGACGACATCGTCGCTCTGGAAGGCTTTGCCGAGGTATCGAGCAACAAGCTTCTCAAAGCTATTGAAGACAGCAAGCAACCGAGCCTGGCACGTTTCATCTACGCCCTCGGCATTCCCGATGTCGGCGAAGAGACAGCGAAGGTGCTGGCGCGTTCGCTGGGTTCGCTGGAGCGCGTGCAACAGGCCTTGCCGCATGTGCTGACCTACCTGCCGGATGTCGGCCTGGAAGTGGCGCACGAGATCCACAGTTTCTTTGAGGATGCGCACAACCAGCAGGTCATCAGCGAATTGCTCGGCCATGGTTTGCAGATTCAGGATCAAGGCGAGTTGGGCGCCGAATTCGCCGCCAGTACCACCCTGGGCGGCTTGCTCGACAAACTGCACATTCCCTTCGTCGGCCCCGGTGGTGCGCAGAAACTCGCCGATCGCTTCGGTTCGCTGGAAGCGGTGATGAACGCTGACTGGCTGGACATGCGCCAGGCATTGCCCGAGAAGCAGGCCAACTCGGTGCGCGAGTTCTTCGCCTCGCCTGAGCATCGGCAACTGGCCGAGCGGGCCGAGCAGCAGCTGCGCGATTTCGGCATGCATTGGCAGAGCGAGAAAAAAGTCGTCGAAGGTCTGCCGCTGTCCGGCGAAACCTGGGTGCTGACCGGCAAGGTCGAGTTGATGAGCCGGGATGTGGCCAAGGATCATCTGGAAAGCCTGGGTGCCAAGGTCGCCGGTTCGGTGTCGGCGAAAACCCATTGCGTGGTCGCAGGCCCGGGTGCCGGCTCGAAACTGACCAAGGCCAACGAACTGGGGGTGAAGGTCATGGACGAAGAAGCGTTTATCGCCTTCCTCAAAACCCACGGCGTCCCTGTCTGACCGGATGAACCCCTGTGGTGAGGGGTTTTACCCCTCTCCGGATGGACACCTGTGGTGAGGGGATTTATCCCTCTCCGGATGGACACCTGTGGCGAGGGGATTTATCCCCGTTCGGCGACACCGTCGTCGCAAAACCATACGACTCGGTATACCTGATTAACCGCGTTGTATGGTTTTGGGGGTCGCTTCGCAACCCAGCGGGGATAAATCCCCTCACCACACTGGTGCCATCACCCGAGCGCGCGGTTATGGGTGGGAACGATGTTGTCTTCAGGATGATCTAGTCTTGGCCAGTCCCAGGGAGAGATCGCCATGCACCGTTTTTTCGAGCAGCTCAGTTCCCGCATCATCGCGCCGTTCGTGGCCGGATCCTCGCGCAACAGCAAAGTCTGGCCGTGCCGTTGCGGCCAGTCGCTGTTCTTTCGCAACAGTCAGTGCCTGGCCTGTAACGCCTTGCTTGGCTATCAACCTGAAGAAAGTCGCCTGACCTCGCTGCAGCCGGGGCCGCAAGAGGGCACCTGGACACTCGACGCCGATCCCGACGCCGGACTGTTCCGCCGCTGCGCCAACCTCGACATGCCCGCCGCGTGCAACTGGCTGCTGCCGGCCAACGATCACGACACCTTGTGCATCGCTTGCAGCCTCAACCGCACCATTCCCGACCTGTCCGTCGCGGAAAATCCCGAACGCTGGCGCAAGGTCGAAATCGCCAAGCGTCGACTGGTCGCGCAACTGATCACCCTCGGCTTGCCGGTCATCCCGAAAACCACGGATGAAGAAACCGGGCTGGCGTTCGACTTCATTGGTGTCGACCTGGAAGGCAACGCGCCGATGACCGGCCACGCCAATGGCCTTATCACCCTCGATATCAAAGAGGCCGACGACGCTCACCGTGAGCAGGTCAGGGCGGCGATGCACGAACCTTACCGCACGCTGCTCGGGCATTTTCGCCATGAAGTCGGCCACTACTACTGGGATCGCCTCATTGCCAACGGCCCTTGGCTGGACGCGTTCCGCAATCTGTTCGGCGACGAGCGCGCCAGTTACGCCGAGGCGCTGGACCGGCATTACCAGCAAGGCGCGCCGCTGGACTGGCCGCAGCACTACGTCAGTGCCTACGCGACCATGCACCCGTGGGAAGACTGGGCGGAAACCTGGGCGCATTACCTGCACATGATGGATGCGGTCGACACGGCGCTGGGCTTCGGCATGAGCGCGCGGGAAATGGACTTCGACTATCAGCCATTTCCCACCAGCACCCTGTACGATCCGGAGCACCCCGGCGGTGGCGCTTTCCTGTCATTCGTCAATGCGTGGATCGAACTGGCCGGCATGCTCAACGAACTGTCGCGCAGCATGGGCCAGCCGGATTTCTACCCATTCGTACTGCCGGCGGCGGCGATCGCCAAGTTGCACTTCATTCATCTGGTGATCCAGCAGGCCGGCGGCAGGGCGGATGAGGTGCTGGCCTTGTAGGTGTCGCAGGCCGTGATGTTTATGTCCTTGAAGCCGTTCAGGTTTTTTATCTGCAACCAACGGTTGTAAGTTCATCTCAGACAGGTACAATGGCGCGGCTCGCCGACAGGCAAGCGTCGTTATGGTGACCCCATCGGTCCCCCCGCAACGATTACCCGTGAACCTGGTCAGATCCGGAAGGAAGCAGCCACAGCGGGAACATTGTGTGCCGGGGTGTGGCTGGTGGGG
>NZ_RCOA01000051.1:0-758 GCF_004307585.1 Pseudomonas sp. Sample_20
TGCCGACCTTGAGCGCATAGAACAGGATGCTGAACACCACGAACAGGAACAGCGCAGTGAGTGTGGCGTTGGTGTAGGCGTTGAAGATCACGTGCTGCATCTGCTCGACGCTCTTCGCCGGTGCCAGCACCTGACCGTTGGCCAGCGCATCGCTGTACTTCTTGGCCAGGGACAGGAAGCCGATCGCCGGGTTGGCGTCGAACAGCTTGATGAAGCCAGCAGTAGTGGTGCAGATCAACAGCCAGGTGGCCGGCAACAGGGTGACCCAGATGTAGCGCTGGCGCTTCATCTTGATCAGGACCACGGTGCCGAGCATCAGCGCGATGCCGGCGAGCATCTGGTTGGAGATGCCGAACAATGGCCACAGGGTGTTGATGCCGCCCAGTGGATCGATCACGCCCTGATACAGCAACCAGCCCCACATCGCCACACAACCGGCGGTGGCGATCAGGTTGGCGCCCCACGATTCGGTGCGTTTGAGCGCCGGTACGAAGGAGCCGAGCAGGTCCTGCAGCATGAAGCGTCCGGCACGGGTGCCGGCGTCCACAGCGGTGAGGATGAACAGCGCTTCGAACAGGATCGCGAAGTGGTACCAGAACGCCATGGTGTTTTCACCCGGCAGGACACTGTGCAGGATCTGCGCGATACCGACCGCCAGGGTCGGCGCACCACCGGCGCGAGCCAGAATGGTGGTTTCGCCGATGTCATGGGCAACCGCTTGCAGCGCTTCCGGTGTGATCGCAAAGCCCCAGCTGGTG
>NZ_RCOA01000121.1:0-43114 GCF_004307585.1 Pseudomonas sp. Sample_20
GGGCAGATTCGCAAGATCGTCGGCGAGATCAACATCGAAGACCTGCGCATCCCCTACACCGCCGTCGCCGCCGATCTGACCAACCAGCAGGAAATCTGGTTTCAGGAAGGCTGCCTGCATCAGGCCATGCGCGCCTCGGCGGCGATTCCCAGCCTGTTTACCCCGGTGATGCAGGGCAACCGCATGCTGGTCGATGGCGGCATTCTCAATCCGTTGCCGATCGTTCCGGTGGTGTCGAGCCACTGCGATCTGATCATCGCGGTCAACCTCAACGCCACCAATCAGCGCCAGTACAAGTTGCCGGTGATCGAGCGGCCAGCGGCGTTTCGTTCGCGCTTCGACAGTCTGATCAAATCCATGGGTTCGAAGTTGCCATTCCGGCGTAAACAGGCCGAGCAATTGTTGAAGCTGGAACAGGAAGCGTTGCGCGCCGAGGCGGCGGAGATCAATCCGTGGCTCGAAGGCGTCGAACCGGAAAGCCAACAACCGGCCGCCGCGCCGGAACGCGAAGGCGCGCCGAAATCCGCCACCGGTTCGTTCATCATCGATAACGTCGGGCCGGCGTCGTTGCTGGATCTGATCAACCAGAGTTTCGAGGTGATGCAGACCTCACTGGCGCAGTACAAGATTGCCGGGTATCCGCCGGACATCCTGATCAACGTGCCGAAGCGGGTATGCCGGTTTTTCGAGTTCTACAAGGCGCCGGAGTTGATCGCGCTGGGCAGACAGATTGCCAGTGATACGCTGGATCGGTATGAGCAGGAGCAGGGTTGATTACCTGAAGGCTGTGGGTGAATGTTCCGGCCTCATCGCGGGCAAGCCCGCTCCCACAGGGTTCTCGGGGGAAATGAAATCTGGGTGATACATAGCTCACTGTGGGAGCGGGCTTGCCCGCGATGGCGCCCGACCATACAACACAAAACTACAACCCATCAGCACTCAACAACCGATACCCAACCCCCGCCTCAGTCACAATAAACCGTGGCCGGGTCGGGTCATCCGCCAGTTTCTGCCGCAGATGCCCGACCACGATGCGCAGGTAATGACTGTCCTCGGTGTGCGTCGGCCCCCAGATATCCTTGAGCAATTGCTGCTGGGTGATCACCCGCCCCGGATGCCGCGCCAGTTGCGCGAGCACCGCATACTCCTTGCGGGTCAGGGCGACTTCGGCACCGTCGAGCAGCACGCGCCGATAGGCCAGATCCACGGTCAGAGGGCCGAAACTCAGCGCCGCTGGCTGCGCCTCCCCCGCCGGTGCCTGACGCAACAACGCGCGGACCCGGGCGAGAAATTCCTGGATGCCGAACGGTTTGGTCACATAGTCATTGGCGCCGCCATCCAGCGCTTCGACCTTCTGCCCTTCACTGGCGCGCACCGACAGCACCAGCACTGGCGTGGTCGCCCACTCGCGCAGTTCGCGCAGGACCTGCTGACCGTCCATGTCCGGCAACCCGAGGTCGAGCACCACCAGGTCCGGTTTGCTCAGCGCAGCTTGCGCCAGGCCTTCAGCGCCGGTGCCGGCTTCGAGCACTTTGTAGCCTTGTGAAGCGAGGCTGATGCGCAGGAATTTGCGAATCTGCGGTTCGTCGTCGATGACCAAAATGGTCGCGGTCTGGCTCATGAATTCACATCAACACAATAGATTGGCAAGAGAGTAGCGCAGTCGACTTCAAGCTTCACCGTCCATCCCCGGTTGCGCCTGCAACGGCAGATGCAAGGTGATGCAGGTGCCGCGCCCATCGATGCCGTCAGCCACGGAAATGCGCCCACCGTGGGCGCCGACCATGCCCTGACAGATCGCCAGCCCCAACCCCGTGCCCTGCCCGCCGCGATCACCGCGCGCGGCGGTGTAGAACATGTCGAAAATCTTCGCTCGGTCCTCTTCAGGGATCCCCGGGCCTTCATCGCTGACCGCAAAGAAAATCTCCTGCTCATCGGCGCCGGCGCGCAGTTGCAGGCGACCGTGGCTGGGGGAAAAGCGCGCGGCGTTCTCCAGCACATTGACCAGCGCCTGCTCGATCAACGCCGCGTGCACATACAGCAACGGCAGCTCGGCCGGCACTTCGGTGCTGACCTGCAGCGGCGCCAGCACGGCGCGCAGGCGATTGAGCGAACTGCCGACGATATCGGCCGGCGATACCCAGTCCCGCGCCAGCTTCAGGGCGCCGTGGCCGAGGCGGGTCATGTCGAGCAGGTTCTGGATGTAGCGGTCGAGGCGTTCGGCCTCATCGCGGGTGCCTTCGAGCAGCTCGCGGCGATCTTCCAGCGGGATCGCTTCGCCGAGGGCCAGCAGGCTGTCGATGCTGCCGCGCATGGCCGTCAGCGGCGTGCGCAAATCGTGGGACACCGAGGCCAGCAAGGCGCTGCGCAACTGTTCGGTTTCGCCGTGCAGACGCGCCGCTTCGAGGTCATCGGCCAATTGCGCGCGGGCCAGGGCTTGCGCCAGCGGCTGGCTCAGCGCAGTGAGCAAACGCCGGCGCTGACCGCTCAAGCTCTGGCCTTCCTTGGCGCAAACACCGAGCAACGCCAGCGGCCCGTCCTCGACCGACAACGGCCACCACCACCAACGCCCCAGCGGCAAGGTACCGGTGCCCTTGCCCGCCGGTTGATCGTGTTGCCAGGCCCAATCGGCGGCGGCGCGTTCGGCCTCGGTGAATTGCAGCGGCCCGCCGGTTTCGACTTTCCAGCCGCCCTGGCCGTCGCGGTTGAGCAAGCACAATTGCACATCGCTCCAGCCTTCGAGGTGTTGCGCGGCAGCGCTGATCACGGCTTGGCGATCCGTCGCGGCGGTGAGTTTGCGCGACAGGTCGAGCAGTTCGCTGGTCTCTTCCTGGGTATCGCGCAAGGCCTGCAACTGCCGCCGCTGACGCGCCGCGAGGTTGCCGGTGAGCGCCGCCATCAACAGGAAGAACAGCAGCGTCAGCACGTCTTCTTCGCGCTGAATGCTGAAGGAGAAATTCGGTGGAATGAACAGAAAATCGTAGGTCAGAAACGACAACGCCGCACAGGCCAGCGCCGGGCCGAGGCTGCTGCGCACCGCCACCAGCAACACCGCCGCGAGAAACACCAGCGAAATGTTCGGCAGCGGCAACACACTCGATACCGCCCAGGCCAAGGCCGTGGCCAACAACGTCGCGACCAGCGCCAGCGCGTAGTCGAACCACACCAGCGTGACTGAATTACGCGGGCGCGGTTGGTGCTGCTCGTGATCACTGTCGAGCACGTTGATTTCCAGACCGTGCGCCTGACGCAGCAGGCGCGCCGCCAGACCACCGCCGAACAGTCGACGGCGCAAGCGCGGCCGCGACTGGCCGACCAGCAACAGACTGGCGCGGCGCTCGGCGGCGTGTTGAATCAGAGTTTTCGCCACTTCGCCGGCACGCAACAGCACCACTTCGCCACCAAGGCGTTCGGCCAGTTGCTGGGCGCTTTGCAAACGCAACCGCGATTGCTCGTCACGGGCACTGCCGTTGTCGACATGCACCAGACTCCACGGCAGATGCCGACGCTGGGCGACGCGGCTGGCGTGACGCACCAGCCGTTCGGCCTGCGCATCGCCATCGATGCCGACCAGCAAACGCCCGCGCACCGCCGGCGCGGCCTGGCCGAGTTGGCGATAGCCTTGGGCCAGATCGTTGTCGACCTGCGCGGCGGCGGTCTGCATTGCCAGTTCGCGCAGTGCGGTGAGGTTAGTCTGGGTGAAAAAGGCGTCGATCGCAGCGCGGGCCTGTTCCGGCACGTAGACCTTGCCCTCGCGCAGACGCTCAAGCAATTCACGCGGCGGCAAGTCGATCAGCAGCAGCTCGAAAGCTTCCTGCAAAACCCAGTCCGGCAGGGTTTCGCGCACCTGCACGCCGGTGATGCCGCGCACCTGATCGTTGAGGCTTTCCAGGTGCTGGACGTTGACCGTGGTGAACACGTCGATGCCGGCGGCGAGCAGTTCCTGAATGTCTTGCCAGCGCTTGGCGTGACGGCTGCCGGGGGCGTTGCTGTGGGCCAGTTCATCGACCAGCACAAGCTTCGGCTTGGCGGCGAGAATGCCGTCGAGGTCCATTTCTTCAAGCAGCACGCCACGGTATTCGCTGCGCACCAGTGGTTGCTGCGGCAGGCCACCGAGCAAGGCTTCGGTTTCGGCGCGGCCATGGGTTTCGACCACGCCGGCGAGAACCTTCACGCCTTGGCGCAGTTGCGTGTGCGCCGCCTGAAGCATGGCGTAGGTCTTGCCGACCCCGGGCGCCGCGCCGAGAAAAACCTTGAGCCGGCCACGGCCATCGCGGGGCAGGTCTGCTAACAGTGCGTCGGCGCGGCCGGAGTCGCTCATGCTTGATGCTCTCTCTTACGAATGATCGTTCCCACGCTCTGCGTGGGAATGCAGTCCGGGACGCTCTGCGTCCCATAAAAGCAGACGCAGAGCGTCTATTGATGCATTCCCACGCAGAGCGAGGGAACGATCAGTATCAACTGAGTTACAGGTTTTGCAGTGCCAGGTTCAGCTCCAGCACATTCACCACCGGCGGTCCTACCAGTGGCTGTTCGATGTGCTTATCGAGCAATTGCTGCAAGGTCGACACCGGCAGGTTGCGCGCCGCCGCGACACGCGCCAGTTGATAGGCAATTGCTGCCGGTGGCAAGTGCGGATCGAGGCCGCTGGCGGAGGTGGTCAGCAAGGCCAATGGCACCGGCCCCTGCCCAGCGACTTGTTGTTTTTGCGCGTCTTCGATTACGCGGGTCGCCAGGGACGGATTGCTTGGCGCGAGGTTACTGGCGCCGCTGGCGACCGTGGCAAAAGCCCCGGCGGACGGGCGTGGGTGGAACCAGTTGTCGCCGCTGAAATCCTGGGCGATCAGCGACGAGCCGCGGACTTTGCCGTCGGCGTCGTGGATCAGGCTGCCATTGGCCTGAGCCGGGAAAGCGACTTGGGCGATGCCGGTAACCGCGAGTGGATAGGCGACGCCGGTGATCAGGGTCATCAGCGCCAACAGGGTCAGGGCCGGGCGTATCATTGTGGACATTTCAAAATCCTCGAATTCGTTGGGCAAACTTTTGCGGGGTGTCAGGGAGATTTTTCCCCCTCACCCCAGCCCTCTCCCCCAAGGGGGCGAGGGGGAAAGGGAGCCGATCCTTGTGCTGTTCAAAACCCGAGTTAGGCTCGGAATTTCAGGTCGGCGAACCTCGCACAAACACCTCGGTCAGTCCCCTCTCCCCCCGGGAGAGGGTTAGGGTGAGGGGCTCTTTTCAGCCTCACACCAGATGCAACGCCGTAAGCAGCATGTCGATCACCTTGATCCCCACGAACGGCACGACAATCCCGCCGACGCCATAGATCAGCAGATTGCGCCGCAACAACGCCGCCGCACTCGCTGCTTGCACGCGCACACCGCGCAATGCCAATGGAATCAGCACAACGATGATCAAAGCGTTGAAGACAATGGCCGAGAGAATCGCGCTCTGCGGACTGCTCAGGTGCATGATGTTCAGCACGCCCAGTTGCGGGTAAATCGAGGCGAACAGCGCCGGCAGAATCGCGAAGTATTTGGCGATGTCGTTGGCGATGGAAAAGGTCGTCAGCGCGCCACGGGTCACCAGCAATTCCTTGCCGATCTGCACCACGTCGAGCAGCTTGGTCGGGTCGCTGTCGAGGTCGACCATGTTCGCCGCTTCGCGTGCCGCTTGCGTGCCATCGTTCATGGCCATGCCGACGTCGGCCTGAGCCAGCGCCGGGGCGTCGTTGGCGCCGTCGCCGCACATGGCGACCAGGCGACCGTCGTTCTGCTCGTGACGGATCCGCGCGAGTTTTTTCTCCGGCGTGGCTTCGGCGAGCACATCGTCGACGCCGGCTTCAGCGGCGATCGCAGCAGCGGTCAGCGGGTTGTCGCCGGTGACCATCACCGTGCGAATCCCCAGTTTGCGCAGCTCGGCGAAACGCTCGCGGATGCCTGGTTTGACCACGTCCTTGAGATGGATCGCGCCAAGCAACTTACCGTCTGCACAGACCAGCAACGGCGTGCCACCGCTCTGGGCAATCTTGTCGATTTCCCGCGCCAGCGCCGGGGCCAGATCGCTACGTTGCTGACCGAGAAACGCCAGCAGCGAATCCACCGCACCTTTGCGATACACGCGGCCCTGATAATCGACGCCGGACAAGCGGGTTTCCGCGCTGAACGGCACGGCGGTCAGGGTTTCCGGGCCCGGCTCCGGTTGCGGATGCAGGCCACGAAGGAACTCGACGATCGACTTGCCTTCAGCGGTTTCGTCGGCCAGCGAGGCAAACAACGCGCCCTCGGCCAGCTCACGGCCGGTCACACCCGGCGCGGCATACACCGCGCTGCAACGACGGTTGCCGAAGGTGATGGTGCCGGTCTTGTCGAGCAACAGCACATGCACGTCACCCGCCGCCTCCACCGCGCGACCGGATTTGGCGATCACATTCAGGCGCACCAGTCGATCCATCCCGGCGATACCGATGGCCGACAGCAGACCGCCGATGGTGGTCGGGATCAGCGTGACCAATAACGCCACGAGGAATACCAGCGGCAGGCTGCCGTTGGCGAAATGCGCGAACGGTTGCAGGGTGACGACCACCAGCAGAAAGATCAGGGTCAGGCCGATCAGCAGGATATCCAGCGCGACTTCGTTCGGGGTCTTCTGACGCTTGGCGCCTTCGACCAGGGCGATCATGCGGTCGAGGGTCGATTCACCAGGGTTGGTGGTGATCTTCACCAGCAGCCAGTCGGACACCAACCGCGTGTTGCCGGTGACGGCGGAGCGGTCGCCGCCAGACTCGCGGATCACCGGCGCCGATTCGCCAGTGATCGCCGCTTCGTTGACCGCCGCAATACCTTCGATGACTTCGCCGTCACCGGGGATCATTTCCCCGGCTTCGACTCGCACCACGTCGCCCTTGCGCAGATTGGCAGCCGGCACGATCTTGAAGCTGCCATCAGCCTGGCGGCAACGGGCGCTGAGGCCTTCACTGCCGGCCTTGAGGCTGTCGGCGCGAGCCTTGCCACGACCTTCGGCCAAGGCCTCGGCGAAGTTGGCGAACAGCACGGTGAACCACAGCCACAGGGCGATTTGCGCGGCGACGAAGGTAGGCACGTCGGCATCCGGAAGGAAGCACAGCACGGTGGTGAAAATCGCCGTCAGTTCGACCACCAGCATCACTGGCGAACGGGCCAGCTGCCGTGGGTCGAGCTTGACGAAGGCTTGCACCAGCGCCGGACGCCACAGGGCCGAGATCGCGGTTTTGGCTTGTTCCGGCGCTTTGACGGCGGCGGGTTTGATTGCAGGCATATTCATGATGGATTCCTTAGAAGCCCATACTTAAATGTTCGGCGATAGGACCGAGCGCCAGCGTCGGCAAGAACGTCAGGCCGCCCACCAGCAAAATGGTCACGGTCAACAGGGTCACGAACAGCGGGCCGTGGGTCGGGAAGCTGTTCTGGCCGACCGGTGCGCTTTTCTTCATCGCCAGGCTACCGGCCAGTGCCAGCACCGGCAGGATGTAGCCGAAGCGGCCGATCAACATGCCCAGGCCGAGCATCAGGTTGTGGAACGGCGTGTTCGCGCCCAGGCCACCAAATGCCGAACCGTTGTTGGCGCTCGCCGAGGTGTAGGCATAGAGCAACTGACTGAAACCATGCGCGCCGGGGTTGCTGATGGTTGCCGCAGCGCTGGGAACCGTGGCGGCAATCGCGCCGAGCACCAGCACGCCGACCGGCATCACCAGCAGCGTCACCACCAACAATTGCACCTCACGCGCTTGAAGCTTCTTGCCGAGGTATTCCGGCGTCCGACCGATCATCAGACCGGCGAGGAACACCGCGATCAGCACGTTGAGCAACATGCCGTAGAGCCCCGCGCCGACACCGCCGAAGATCACTTCGCCGACCATCATGTTGACCAGCGCGACCATACCGCTGAGCGGGTTGAGGCTGTCGTGCATGCCGTTGACCGAACCGTTCGAAGCCGCCGTCGTGGTCACCGACCACAGCACCGTCGCGGTGGTACCGAAGCGCGCTTCCTTGCCTTCCAGCGGCGCAGTCTGCTCGACAGCGGCGTTGTTCAGGGTCGGATTCGGCTGATACTCGGCCCACAGCGAGGTCGCGCCGCCAATCAGGAACAACGCCAGCATGCAGGCGATGATCGCGCGGCTCTGACGCAGATCCTTGACGTAATGGCCGAAGGTGAACACCAGCGCCACCGGGATCAGAATGATCGAAGCGACTTCGAACAGGTTGCTCCACGCGGTCGGGTTCTCGAAAGGATGCGCCGAGTTGACCCCGAAGAAACCGCCACCGTTGGTGCCCAGCTGCTTGATCGCAATCTGGCTGGCGGCCGGGCCGAGCGGGATCACCTGATCGACGCCTTGCAGGGTCACGGCATTTACATACTGCGCGAAGGTTTGTGGCACGCCCTGCCAGACCAGATACAGCGCCAGCAGCAAGCACAGCGGCAGCAGGCCATAGAGGGTGGCGCGGGTCATGTCGACCCAGAAGTTGCCGAGGGTCTGCGCCGACTTACGGCCGATGCCACGGCACAGCGCGACCAGCACGGCCAGGCCGGTGGCGGCGCTGACGAAGTTCTGCACGGTGAGACCGACCATCTGGCTCAGGTAGCTGAGGGTCGCTTCACCGCTATAGGACTGCCAGTTGGTGTTGGTCATGAAACTGACCGCGGTGTTGAACGCCTGGGTCCATTCCTGGCCCGGCAGGTTTTGCGGGTTCAGCGGCAGGTGATCCTGGAACAGCAGAATCGCAAACAGCAGCAGGAAACCGGCAAGGTTGAACGCCAGCAGCGCCAGCGTGTACTTCTGCCAGCTCTGCTCCGCCTGCGCATCGACCCCGGCAAGACGATAGCAACCGCGCTCGACCGGGCCGAGAATCGGCGTCAGCCAGGTGCGCTGGCCCTCCATGACCTTGTAATAGAAGCGCCCAAGGAACGGCGCCGGCAGCAGAACCAGCGCAAAAAACCCGAGGATCAGCCAATAGTCATAACTGTGCATAGCCGCTCCTAGTTCCGGTCCGCGCGCAACAGCGCAACCAACAGATAAATGAACAGCCCCACTGCCAACAGCAGTGACACCCCGTCCAGAACGCTCATGGAAGATCTCCGTGTAACGGCGTATTGCCGTGTGTGGAGGGATTGTCGGGAAGGAGGCTGTAAAGGAACGAGAGCGAGGGCCGGCGTGGGTCATAAAGAAAGCGTAAAGAGTGGGTTTATGCGGGCTTTACAGCAGGTTTTTGCAGCGTCAGGTCGGACCTCATCGCGGGCAAGCCCGACTCCCACAGGTTATGCGCTGGAATCAAATTCAGCGGACGACGCAGAACCCTGTGGGAGCGGGCTTGCCCGCGAAGGCGGCATAACAGACTCCGCTGCTCCCAACTGGCGCACAAAAAACGCTCATCCAGCTGCGAACATCCCCGCTGCGACAGCTTTGGACTCATTACGACTTGTTTCAGCGTAATGGCACGCCCACTGCACACGCCCTCTCCCGAGCTTTCCAACCATTGCGGGAGCAAGCGCATGAACACACAACTCAAACCCACGCTGGGCACGTTGCACCTGTGGGGCATTGCCGTGGGGCTGGTGATTTCCGGGGAATATTTCGGCTGGAGTTACGGCTGGGGCGTGGCCGGTACGCTGGGTTTTCTGGTGACTTCATTCATGGTCGCGACCATGTACACCTGCTTCATCTTCAGTTTCACCGAACTGACCACCGCGATTCCCCATGCCGGCGGGCCGTTTGCCTACAGCCGCCGCGCGTTTGGCGAAAAAGGCGGATTGATCGCCGGACTGGCCACACTGATCGAATTCGTCTTCGCCCCGCCAGCGATTGCCTTGGCGATTGGCGCGTATCTCAATGTGCAATTTCCGGCGCTCGACCCTAAACACGCAGCGGTTGGCGCCTACATCGTGTTCATGGGCCTGAATATTCTCGGGGTGAAACTGGCCGCGACGTTCGAGCTGATCGTCTGCGTGCTGGCGGTGGCTGAGTTGCTGGTGTTCATGGGCGTGGTCGCGCCGGCGTTCAGCTTCAGCAACTTCGCCCTGAATGGCTGGGCCGGTTCCGACGTCTTCGGCGCGCCGGCGATTGCCGGGATGTTCGCGGCGATCCCGTTTGCAATCTGGTTCTTCCTAGCTATCGAAGGCGCCGCCATGGCCGCCGAAGAAGCCAAGGACCCGAAACGCACGATCCCGAAAGCCTACATCAGCGGCATCCTGACCCTGGTGTTGCTGGCCATGGGCGTGATGTTCTTCGCCGGCGGCGTCGGCGACTGGCGCACCTTGTCCAACATCAACGACCCACTGCCGCAGGCGATGAAAACCGTGGTCGGCGACAACTCCGGCTGGCTGCACATGCTGGTGTGGATCGGCCTGTTCGGCCTGGTCGCCAGTTTCCACGGCATCATCCTTGGTTATTCGCGGCAATTCTTCGCCCTCGCCCGCGCCGGTTACCTGCCTGCCTCATTGGCAAAACTGTCGCGCTTCCAGACCCCGCACCGCGCAATCATCGCTGGCGGCCTTATCGGCATCGCGGCGATCTACAGCGACGGTCTGATCAACCTCGGCGGCATGACACTCACCGCCGCGATGATCACCATGGCCGTGTTCGGCGCCATCGTGATGTACATCATGAGCATGCTCAGCCTGTTCAAACTGCGTAAGTCGGAGCCGAATCTTGAGCGTACTTTCCGTGCACCATGCTATCCGCTGGTTCCACTGATCGCGCTGGTGCTGGCGTTGGTTTGCCTGGTGGCGATGGCGTGGTTCAACACACTGATCGGGCTGATTTTCCTCGGTTTCATGGCGGTGGGGTTCTGCTACTTCATGCTCACCGGGCAACTGCGCGCCGATGCGCCGGCGGATGCGATGTTGACTGGTCTGTAACACGGTTCGGGTGTGCCGGGCATAAGCGGCCTAGAATGGAACCACCGCGAAGTCGTTTCGCTCAAAGGTGGTATGCAGCATCGCACGGCGAAGTCCTCGCCCGTCGAGCTGCCATTAAGGAGAGCCGTTATGCCCTGGTATGCCTGGTTGATTCTGGTCGTTGCGATCGGCTCGATTGTCGGCGGATTGATGATGTTGCGCGACACCGCCAACAAGGTCGAACTGACCGATGAAGAACGCAAGCGCGTCGCACAGCGCAATGCCGAAGCGGATGCCAAGGATGCACAAGACCGCTGATACCAACCCCGCCGCAATGGCGGGGTTTGTTTTTTCAGCACAATCGGACTTACCCGCAGGCTGTTTAGATTTTAGAAGTACAGTCACCATTTAATCTACCGTGGTTAAGATGGCAGCATCGTCGCGGAGAGCTCCACATGCGTTACTCGCCAGATCACAAAGCCCAGACCCATCAACGCATCATCAAGGAGGCTTCCGCCCGATTTCGCAAGGACGGTATCGGCGGCACCGGCCTGCAGCCTTTGATGAAAGCCCTGGGCTTGACCCATGGCGGTTTCTACTCGCACTTCAAATCCAAGGAAGAACTGGTCGAAAAAGCCCTGCAAGAGGCCGGCGAGCAAGTCGCGGGCCTGTGCGAAGAAATCTTCGCGCAGGAAAACCCGCTGCAAGTGTTCATCGACACCTACCTGTCGGAGTGGCATCAGACCTCGCCCCACGAAGGCTGCCCACTGCTGACCATTTCCTCAGAGCTGGGCCTGCGCGGCCAGCCAAGCCCCACCAGTGACGAAGTCCTCAATGCTCGCCTCGAACAAATTCAGGCCACGCTCGATGGCGAGAACAGCGCCGATCGCAGCATTGTCATCATGGCGACCCTGGCCGGTGCACTGCTGCTGTCACGCAGCGTCGCGGATGCCGACTTTGCTCAACGCATCCTCGACGTCACCCGCGAACATCTAAAGCAATCGAGCGATTAACCCTCCCAGCGCTTGAACAACACGCTCGCATTGACCCCGCCAAAACCGAAGCCGTTGGACAATGCATATTCGATTGCCATTGATCGCGCTTCGCCATGGACAATGTCAACACCTACGCTGGCCGGGTCCGGGTTTTCGAAGTTAAGCGTTGGCGGCACCAGCTGATCACGAATCGCCAGGAGCGTGAAAATCGCCTCCAGCCCACCCGCCGCGCCGAGCAAATGACCGGTGGCGGATTTGGTCGAAGTCACGGCGATCTTGTTCTGCGTGCCAAACAACGCCTTGATCGCCGCCAACTCGCCCAGGTCACCGACCGGCGTTGACGTCGCATGTGCGTTGAGATGCTGCACCTGCTCCGGCTTTACACCGCCCTGAGCCAGTGCCAATTGCATCGCCCGGCAAGCGCCACTGCCATCTTCCGGCCCGGCGGTCAGGTGATAGGCGTCGGCGGTGGTGCCGTAACCGACCAGTTCGGCCAGCGGCTTCGCACCGCGTGCCAGAGCATGCTCCAGCGACTCGATGACTAGCAGACCAGCGCCCTCACCCATTACGAAACCGTCACGCCCGCTATCGAATGGACGTGAGGCTTTCTCAGGGGTGTCGTTGTAGCCGCTGGACAATGCCCGTGCCGCAGCGAAACCGGCGAGACTGACGCGATCGATCGAAGCTTCAGCACCGCCACATACTGCGATGTCCGCCTCCCCCGCCCTGATCAACCGCGCTGCATCGCCGATCGCCTGAACCCCGGCGGCACAGGCGGTAACCGGTGCGCCCAACGGCCCTTTGAGGCCATGCTGGATCGACACATGACCCGCCGCGAGATTGACCAGAAACGATGGAATGGTGAACGGCGACAAACGCCGAGGGCCACGGCTGTCGGTGGTACGCACCGCATCGGCAATGGCACCGAAACCACCGACACCCGAGCCGATGATTGTTGCAGTGCGCTCCTGGCTTTCAGCGTCGGCTGGATGCCAGCCGGCCTGCTCCAGCGCCTGCCGCGCCGCTTCCATGGCAAACATGATGAAGCGATCCATTTTCTTCTGTTCCTTGGGCGGCGTCGCACGATCCGGATCAAATCCGGCCTCGGCATCCTCCTCCACCGTCGGCACACTGCCGCCGACCCGGGTCGGCAGATCAGCCACCACAGCGTCCGGCAGATTACGCAACCCGGAACGCCCGGCCAGCAGACGCTGCCAGACGATTTCAACATCACTGCCCAAGGGTGAAACCAGGCCCGTGCCCGTGACGACGACTCGACGTTGGTTCATACCGTGGTTACCCCTTATCAATTCAAAATTCGACGTGCATCGGTGTGCTGCGATTCGACTGCTGAATCAGTCCCGATGGAAATTATTATAGGCATAATCAAGGCGTAATATGATACCCGTAATTTTCAGCGTTCAGGCATCCACCCGTTCAGCGCTCAATAAAAAGGCCGGTCAATGACCGGCCTCTCGGCGTTGAACTGTCAGCTTAGTTCACTTCCAGCTTTTCACGATTGCGATCCAGAATCGCCTTGCCAATCCCCTTCACTTCCAGCAACTCATCCACCGACGCGAACGGCCCGTTTGTATCCCGATACGCAACAATCGCCTGAGCCTTCGCCTCACCCACACCCGCCAACTCCTTCTGCAACGTCGCCGCATCCGCGCCGTTGAGATCGACCTTCGCGCTTGCCGAGGGCGCAGCCGCATCCATCAGCAACGGCGCTTTTGTTGACTCGGTCGGCGCTACAGGCGCAGCAATCGCAGCGATCGAGGCGCTGGTGAGGAAAGCAAAAATCAGCGAGTAGAAATAACCGGTACGCATAAGTGACGCTCCATCATCGTTTTAGAAAGCAGCTTTTCCCAAGCTGCTCTCCAAACGTAGGTCATGATGGAGGGAAGTCAAAAATGCGAGCGTTACAGGATGTGAAATAATCAAGGTTCGAGGCGGCGTTGCTGGTAGATCCAGTCAACGATTTCGCCATCGGGGGTGTAGCCAGAGACGGTTTCGCGCAGGAGTTGGCGGACGCGGGTGTAGTCGTCGGCTTCCACGGCTTTGAGCAGTTCATTCAAGCGGGCTTTCAGAACGTCCCAAGGAAGGTGATCCTCATTGGCGCTCATGATCATCGGATGCGACGTAGCTGCGACGTTGTCACCGATCAGCAACTCCTCGTACAGCTTCTCGCCTGGGCGCAAACCGGTGAACTCTATGGAGATGTCGCCTTGAGGATTGCGCTCCGAACGGATGCTTAAGCCCGAGAGATGGATCATCTTTTCTGCGAGTTCGACGATCCGCACCGGCTCGCCCATATCCAGCACGAAGACGTCTCCGCCCTGCCCCATGGAGCCAGCTTGGATGACCAACTGTGCGGCTTCGGGGATGGTCATGAAATAGCGGGTGATTTTTGGATGGGTGACGGTCAACGGCCCGCCGGCTTTGATTTGGCTATGGAACAGCGGGATGACAGAGCCGGAAGAGCCGAGCACGTTGCCGAAGCGGACCATGGTGAAACGGGTTTTGTTAACGTGAGAAACATTGGAGCTGTCGCCGAAC
The DNA here is from genome assembly GCF_004307585.1 of Pseudomonas sp. Sample_20. Taxonomy (NCBI): domain Bacteria; kingdom Pseudomonadati; phylum Pseudomonadota; class Gammaproteobacteria; order Pseudomonadales; family Pseudomonadaceae; genus Pseudomonas; species Pseudomonas sp. Sample_20. Next base: position 14,424 of record NZ_RCOA01000121.1, read on the forward strand.
AGAACCGGCGCGACCTCTAGACTTAAAGCCTGTAAGATCAACTCAGCTAAGCGCTTGGTACCGCCCATGACGTTCGTTGGGCGAACTGCTTTATCGGTAGATATTAAAACAAAATTTGATACACCGGATTGCAAAGCCGCTTGGGCAGTATTAAGCGTTCCGATAGCATTATTAAAGACCCCTTCGGCAATATTATGCTCGACCATCGGCACATGTTTATAAGCGGCAGCGTGATATAAAGTATCCACTTTCCAAGTTTTCATTACATCCAGCAACTTCTCCGGATGGCGTATTGAACCGAGGATCGGCAATAAGCGGACAGACGTGGACTCCCTTATCCCTCGTTGTTCCAGCTCGGACAAAATGCTGTATAGATTGAACTCGCTATGCTCGAATAGCAAAAGCACGTTTGGCTTCAGAGAAAAAATCTGTCGGCACAGCTCTGTACCAATCGAGCCACCGGCCCCGGTAACCATTACGGTCTTGCCTCTGATGCAGCGCTCCAGCAGATCAGACTGGGCGGGTACTGCATCACGCCCTAGCAAATCAGCAATATCAATCTCCTGAATATCCTCAACCTTTACCCTTCCACTGGCAAGGTCAGTGAAATTGGGAACACTACGTATATGAAGCGGATACCGTTCAAGGAAATTGAGAATCTCTCTTCGCCGGGCGCGCGTTGAAGACGGCAGGGCCAGAAGAATCTCCTGCGCTCCCGTAACGTCGATCATCTGTTGAATATGTTTAGGCTTATATACTTGAAGCCCAGAAATTGAGCGATCAGCGATACTGGCATCGTCGTCAATAAAAGCCACCGGCCTCATCACGCGTCCCATTCTTAGGGCAGCAACCAATTGATTACCTGCAACACCTGCACCATAAATCGCGACTTTGATCAATCCGTCATCCCGATTTGTGAAAGGTACATGCTGGGCGGCATTGAACCAATCGCCCATGAAGTACTGGCGCATAAATAATCGCAAACCGCCAATGATGACGAGGCTTAACCACCAGTAGTTGAAGATGATAGAACGCGGAACGACGGCTTCGTGATTGCTGTACCAGTAAACAACCAACGCCAGAATAAGCGAGGAGAGGCTCACCGCTTTGATAATCGCAATGAGCGCATCGTTGCCAAAATAACGCATTACGGCACGGTACATACCGAATCGGATGAAAAGCGGAATAGCAATCACTGGTGCGCATGCAAAGAGCCAGAAATGTACGCGCAAGGGATTGTACATATCGTCTAGGCCCAGTCGGACGATGAAAGCTAGCCAGAGCGATACCCACACCAAAAGAAAGTCAGTGGTTATCTGAATCAGCCGCTTCTGGCGGCGAGGCAGATTCAACAGAAAGTCGCGTAATTTATCCATAAATCTCTACCGACAAGGCTGGCCGCTTTCATAGGATGCTTCGTGTAGAAGGCCATCGAATCCTTACACGAGGCGTAGCTTAACACTCAGGAGCTTGATTCGGTTCCTGATTTCGTAGGCCACAACGACTCGGCTCAATGACTCGCACAATCTCAGCCTGCTGAGCAGTTTGCGTTCGGGCCATTGAAGTCCTATCGATGCCATGGCATCCTTCGCCGCTGGCGGATAGGATGAAAAAATGCGCGCAAGACAAATTGACTCACTTACATCTTTACGGTTCTTCGCAGCCGCACTAGTCGTGATATTCCATTCAAAACAAAGCTTCGGCGGCTTCGCGTTCTTCGATGATTTTTCACTCACTCAAGCAGTATCAATGTTCTATGTGCTATCGGGATTTATTCTGGCCCATACTCACAAGACCATCACATCGGGGCGTGAACTGGGAATGTTCTACGCCAGTCGTTTCGCAAGAATTTGGCCGCTTCACTTGATCACCGCCATTGCAGTGATCTTGATAATGAAACACTACAACTACAGCATACCGCTTCGAGATAGCTTCCTTAACTTTACTCTTCTTCAGTCTTGGGTTCCCAACCAAGCTACCTATTTTTCATTGAACGGCGTTTCTTGGAGCCTTTCCAATGAGATATTTTTCTATGCGGTTTTTCCACTTCTAATCTTAAACATTAAAAACACTTGGAAAATAAAACTTGTCACCACCATCGCCATTACGGCGATGATGCTCTTCGCTTTTAAAGACAGCGATGGAGCTTTAATGACGTGGTCTACTTACATATCTCCACTGACTAGGTTGAGCGAGTTCATGCTTGGCATTGCCGCCTACCAGATCTATTTGAAAATATTTAAAGTCACCCACACCCCAACTGCATCCTTTAGCGGTTTCGAGTTAGTTGCGATAGTTATTGCGGCCTTTGCTATGTGGTCACCAAATCTACACTTATTCTCTAACCTTCCCGCAAAACTCAATACCCCAGTGACCATTTGGTTTATTAACTGTGGCGGAGCCTTGGCATTCGCATTTCTAATCATAATCTTGGCGCAGCAACGCGGACTCATCTCCAAGGCGCTACAGGCCCGACCTCTGGTTTACCTGGGAGAAATCAGCTTTGCTCTGTACATGGTTCATCAGGTCGTGATCCGACTGTTTGATATGTATCCCTTCCTGACGGCCGGCTTGAGTTCCGCTAGTGCTTTTGCCGCTTACTACGCAGCTTCCCTACTGGCCGCTGCCATTGCCCACGGACTGATCGAAAAACCAGCACAGAAAGTGGTTCTTGGAGTGCTTGGAAAGTTTAGAAGCATGCCGGCCAATACAAAAAAACTGGACGCACAGCAAAGGGACATATAGGTCACGAGTCCAAGACATTAAAGTCAAAGCACATTAGTAACCTTTGCAGAACCTCATCTAGTGATACCGCTGTACATTGACCTCAAGAATAGCCGGCACAGCGGTGTATTCTTGAGGCGATGTTATTTTATGGGAACTCAGAAAATTCCCTGACCGAACCATCTACAGCGGAATGCCCGCGCTATCAAACCTCGCCGACCACGTATTCTCGGCAATAAAATCGAGACGACTATCGCTAGCATCCTGAAAATCCGTAGCAACAACAAGCAAGCGATCTATATCCATCACTGACCGACTAATGTAAGTCCCAGTAGCGCCCTCGCGGAATCCCATCTCTCCAAAATCAGTCGATACTACTGGCAACCCTAACGCTCGATATTCGTAGTATTTGATAGGATCAACAGAAACTGTTAGCTCACTTCGTTTGAACGGAATAAGGCCTACGTCAAACTCACACATTGCTTGCAACGCTTCGGCATGAGAACAAGGAGGCAACAACTCGACATTTGAAGGCAACTCAAAGGGGGCAGGAGAAAATATCGGCCCGATCAAGCGCACGACATCGCCGGAACGTAGTTTTGCAAGCGCTAGAATCCAATCCCAGTCGAACCACGCGCCTATAGTCCCTACGTAGCCCAAAACCTTGCGTCGGTGTTCGGTTTTAACTTGACGTGCTAAAGGCAATAGAGCCTCGTCAAGAGCATTGGGAACAAAGCAGATACGCGCTTTTTGCCGCTCCCAGCGAATCTTCAGAGCCGTGCTTGAAACCCATACGCTCTCAACGGCTTGTACTATACGGACTTCGCGCCGAGACATCGCCTGGCGGGACAAACCGGAATAAAACGCGGGAAAATCATCCATCGCATCGTAGATCGAGTGTTCCGGACTGAAAAAATCTAACAACTTCAATGCTAAAACGGAGGGCTTCCCGAGAACAATCAGTGGCTCTTCATCGCCGAGTTGAGATTTGAGATCTCTGATCAAGGTCGACCAGAAACGACCATTCAGCCATCCTGAACCGGGTAAAGGCTCAATGGGGAGGGCTCGGGGAGTTAACAGTCGCAACCACTGAGGTGTTGATTGATTCGCTCCTTGTCCCGCCCCTTTGCCTCTTCTCAGGTCACTCAACTTTGGAAAACGCGTGGGATACGGCTCTATCCAGATTACTTGTCGACCCGTGCGCCGGTGAAACCACTCAACAAACTTGTGAGGCCGCTGAGAAAAACTTGCCCAAGGAACAGGCGACAAATAAATCAAACACATCAGCTGAAGTACTCTCGCAACGAATTGACGATGCGCTCTGCACCGTGCCCATCTCCATAAGGAGAAACACCACGGGCCATCTCGCGATAGGCAGCTTCGTCGTCCAATAAGCGTTGAGCTTCATTGACAATTGCGTCGTAGTTGGAACCGACCAGTTTTACAACCCCGTGCTCCACAGCCTCTGGACGTTCTGTTTCTTCGCGCAAGACGAGAACCGGCTTGCCCAAGGCAGGCGCTTCCTCCTGAACACCGCCCGAGTCAGTAAGAATCAGATAGGCACGCTTCATAGCTGCTACGAACGGCGCATATTCCAATGGATCGCACAGCACGAAATTGGCTACCGGACCAAGCAGTTCGTGAGCAACGTCCTTGACGTTAGGGTTTGGATGCACCGGATAAAGGAACTGCACGTCCGGGTTATTCTCAGCCAAGGTGCGCAATGCACGGCAGATGTTGAGAAACGGTTCACCGAAGTTTTCACGGCGGTGCGAGGTCACAAGCACCAGTCGCTTGCCCGGATCAAGTTCGATTCCCAGATCCAGGTCCTTTTCAGCTGTCATCAGCAGTGCATCGATTACAGTGTTGCCAGTGACGATGATATCAGCATCGGGAACACCTTCACGGAGCAGGTTCTGGCGCGAGCCCTCGGTGGGTGCAAAGTGCCAGCGAGCCAGCTTGCCAGCGATGACGCGGTTGGCTTCTTCCGGAAATGGGTTCTGCATATCCCAGGTGCGCAGTCCAGCCTCTACGTGGCCAATTGGAATTCTGTGGTAGAAACAGGCAAGGGCAACGGTCATTACAGTTGTTGTATCACCCTGAACCAGAACGATCTCCGGCTTCTCGGCGCTCAGGACATCATCCATTTCCAGCAGGAGACGAGCAGTCAACGTGGTCAGGGCCTGGTTTGGACGCATGATGTTCAGGTCGATATCTTGTTCAATACCGAAAAAGCTCATGACCTGATCAAGCATATGGCGATGCTGGGCGGTAGCGAGAACACGCACATCGGCCCAAGGCTCATTTTTCAACGCCAGAATGACCGGGGCCATTTTGATCGCTTCCGGACGGGTCCCAACAACGCAAAGTATTTTTCGTTTCACAAGAGTATTCCCACAAATCAGTTATTAGCTTTCGAGATTTTGGAGCTTGTCTGCATAGACTGCCGCTCTAACGTCCCAGCTGTTCTGATCAGCCAAGGTACGTAGCCGCTCACGATACGCCTGATCGTTGCAGACGTTGAGGGCTTGGCGGATCGCCACCGTGAGCCCGGCAGCGTCGCCACCGGAGAAAACCTCTGGATAAACCGTGCACTCGTTCATATCGGCAGTCACAACAACCGGTTTCTCAAGCGCAAAGTACTCATAAAGTTTCAGAGGAGATGTAGAGCGCGCGACATCGCCAGGCTTGAACGGAATGAAGCAGGCGTCAAACAAGCGGGCGGACGCAGGTAACTGGGCATAATTGACCGGACCAAGATAAAGCACATTCGCGCGCTGCGGCAACAATGGGACGCAACCGCTGTAGTCCGGGCCGATAAACACGAACCCCACATCCGGCATCCCGGCGCAAACCTGCTCTACCATTTCATACCAAAGCCATGGGGCAATGGCACCAAAGTAGCCGACGATGTGCCTGTACCGATCTCTGAATTGGGTGAGTGCCTGGGTGACAGAGACGTCTTGTTTTGCAGCACGATAATGTGACACGTCTACGCCGTTGGGGACGCAAACGCAACGCCTTTCCCCGCAGGCTGCCAGCGCCTCCTTTTGGAGAGCCGTAGCCGAGGAGATAATGACATCGGCCTCCCCTTCAAACGCCGCAGCTTTCAGATCAAGCAGTCGACGGATGGCGCCCTTGCCACCGGAAATGGAGGCATCTATATGGTCGATATATTCGTAGACCACCCGGCCCCGAGTGCGTGCAACCGCCATCGCCTCACGAGTGGCCAGAAGTGAAGTACTGTAGAAGCACCGCACCGCACCAGGAATGGCATTGACCGCCTCATCATTGGCGACCCATACATTTTCGGCCACTTGCCTGAAGCCCAGAACGTCATCACCCGTTGTCTGAAAGACAACCAGACAATTGAGACGACCCAGTGCCATTGCCATGTGATGTGGACGTTGAAACAGCGTTATCCCCCAGTCGACATTCGCTTCGAAAATGATGACAAGACGATAGCTGGCTGCGTTCAGCACTTGGCTCTGAAACTCGGCGCCTGTCAGGTCTCCGGTTCGGATCGAAGTTCGCACGCTACGGCTGCGCAGCCATCGAACAATCGCATGCCGAACACCGTGCAGCCGGTTACGCAAGGTAGCCGGCAACAACCAGAAACAACGGCGAGCCAGTGAGTGCACTGAAATACTTGAACGATTGGCCATTTAACCGAGCTTCATCGCGAGAGGTTCACTCACCTGAAGTGTTTGACCACCGATCAGTTGCTGAACGAGTTTCACGTAACTTTGGTAAGTACGCTCTTTGTCGAGCCCTTCAAGCTCACGTTCCGAGAATTGCGGACGAACGCCATTGTTCAGGACACGCAACATGGCCTCGGCCAGACGCTGTTCAAACTGCGCGTTGGAGCGCATCTCAGTAACGCTTCCGGTGAATTGCGCCATGTCATAAACAGGATCGACAAGCTCAATACCAGCATGCTTTGCAAAGTGAGAGGCACAGCCAACATTGGACATGGCAACCGGAATATTCGCTTTGATCGCCTCAAGCAAAGTCAGTGGCCCGCCTTCGAAAAAGGTCGCTGAAGTAAAAGCATCAGCCATGGCCAGGTATTCATGAACATCGGTCGCAGAGCCGCAATATGTGACACGTTCCTGCAAACCTTGCGCTTCGACATAGGCGAGCATCTCGGCGAGCAACTGCGGCTCGTAGACTGGCCCCAGAATGAACAGGCGAAGTTTATCAGTCGAGCGTGCCGCAATCTCGAGCGCCTTGATGACGCCCAGATGATTTTTCTGGTGATTGATCGAGCCAATGTCGATGAATGCAAATTCATCGTCAGCAATACCGTACTGCGCACGCAGGCGAGCACGTGCGGTGTCCCGGTCCAGCTCGTCGAATGGCTTGAAATCAATGCCGTTAGGAATGACCACGCAGCTCTGTGCGGGCACGCCCAGACGAGAAACGCTGTAATCCTTCACTTGCTGCGATACCGCAACAAAAGCACTTGTCTTCTTCGCTACTGAAGCAAACTCCTGACGCTGCTGATCGTTGAACCACATGTAAATATTGTGAATGACCTGCACGAACCCGATGCCTTTATCTCGGTAGACATCTGCACCACTAAACGAGTAATGAGCCAAGACAAGTTTGGGTTGCAACTGGTCGATCATCTCGCCAAGGGATTGCGCCGAGTAAGGACGGCACACCACCATCTGACCTGTATCGCGGGCCCGTTGGACCGCCGCGCCTTGAGTGCCCTGAACAAGCAGCACAACACGCAGCCCGGCCTTGATCATTGTGTCGTTGAGATCAAGTACAACATTTTCCAGGCCGCCAGCCTCAAAGTTATCAACTTGAACCAGGACGTCACAGGTCGGCAGAGTTTCATGCACAACTTCGTACGCAGGGTTAAGGTCGACTGTCTGGACAAGCGGCCGCGACTTTCCCAGGATTGGACGCAGAACACGCCAGACCTTGCGTGCAGCATGCCCATGGAGGGTGCCCGCAGGCAGCACACGCCGCGCGATGTCGGCAACGAACTGGCGCACATTTACTTTTCGCGTATTCTGCTTGCGCGAGTCAAGAACCGGCGGCGTGAAATAGGCAAAGATCTGGTCGGCGCCCGTCTGGCGCACTTCCTTCAAACGCTCGTAAACCGAAAGGTTCGCTTCTGCCAACGCCACTCGCTCTGCTTCATCAGGCAAACTGCCGACGAGGAAGTTCTCCAGAGTGATGTAGTGCATCCCCAACGTCTTGAAATCACCAATGTCTTCGCAGTCGACGATCGGCACGATACCCATTGCAAGGTATTCAACGAGCTTCGTCGGACAGGCCGCACGGTTGACGATGATGTCTTCCCGAAGGATAAACCCGTAGTGGCACTGCGGATAAAGCGTCATCAGTTCAGCGTGGGTTTTACCCTCGACAACCACAGACCCCAACAACTCTGACGGCAGCATGTCTTTGACAATCTGAGGCTCCGGGCAATAAAAGCGGTGATTGCACCGGTCGGCAGTGCGTATGATTGCATCAATCATCTTTGGAACTTGCTGCCACTTGTGCAGGCCACCCGCATAAACCACGACCGGCTTGCCGTCGATAAGCGGACGGGTTGCATGTGTCGGCGTGAAGCGAGGGAAGATCGGGAAAGAAACCGAACGTGCTTTCAGTGCTCCTCGAAACTTCTGCTGGAGATAGTTCTTCATCGCTTCGGTTACAACGATGACGATACCGGCCTTCTCTACGGCAAGCCGCTCCTCTTTCTCGTAAAGAACAGCACTGAAGAAATCGTTGTGCATACGGAATTCTTCAGGCACCACACCGTGAATATCTATAGCCTTGCGAATGAAAGGCAGATGCATGAGTTTGCCGAAGCGGTTGTCATACATACGCAACACACTGTGGAAGTAAATCTTCCGGCAACGCAGAACGGCCATCAGGGCCAGCATGCGCACGAGCATTCTGCGCTTCTTGGAACCATTGATTCGCAGCACCAGCACATTAGGCTCAGGCCGATCAAACCAAATGTTGCGCCCCTTCAGCTCGTCACTTTCAACATAGACGCGCCACCGATCAGCAAACATGCGATCGACAATCTGAATACGCTGAAAGTAACCATCGCTTTGACGCTCAGGGTAGAAATACCCGCCAAAGAAGACGATGCCATCAAACTTCAGAATGAAACCCAGGCTGCGGCGCACGAACCAAAGCAAACGACCCAGGCGGGTTTCAGGGCGTGCAGAAAACGCCGCAGAAGTGGCCGGCGGCGGGAGGTCGACGCCGCTGGTACCGTCCTCGGCTGGGGAGGTGATGAACGTGTGGATGGCGAAATTGCAATCCACTCGCTCATAGACCCCGGTCGCGATGGTTCCAAGATCCGTTTTGAGCGCAGCGGCCTCGTCGGCGCCTACGACCCCACCCGTCGATGCAGACTGAATACGCGCGACGACCTTATCCCAGAGCGAGATCAAATCCCCATAGGAACGTGCAGAAGATACCGCCCTCAGGAGCGCCTCAGGCACAACACGCCCCTGAGCTGCCAACGCCTCAGTCAGTTTGCTGAATTCCGACTCAAAGTAGCTGATCTGTTTGCCTAGATTGTCTACGTACAGCTCAAAAAAAGGGGCTTGCAAAGAAAGCAGCTCTTGATGCGACAGCGCGAATTCGACATCCATTGCAAAAGAGACGATCGGCTTCTCAGGACGTCGACGCCAGGTTATGCCGTGCTTTTGTTCCAGGTATGCCTTGTTGCGCTGCGCTCGCTCGCTGAAATACTGATATTGCAACTGGCCAAACGATGCCGATCCCCAGTGGTGGATAAACACATCTCGCGCCAAATGAATTTCGTAACCAGCGTTACGTGCGCGCAGGCAATAATCGTCATCTTCAAATCCGCCCGGGAAGAACGTATCGTCAAGCAGACCGATTTTTTCAAAGGCCGCCTTGGACACCAGAACGCAAAAGAACGTTACGTCCGTTTCCACCAGATTGCCTCTCCAGGCTGTTCTCCAGCGCTCGGCAAAATTGGCAACGCGCTGATATACCTTATAGTGAAGAGTCTCTGTTCGATGATCCAGGCACTCAGCAAACTCCAACTGATAGTCCACAGGAACACATTGTTCGCCGTCAGCCTTGTTAGTGACCGCACTGATAAGGTCCGACCCGCTTGCCAGCAGATTGTCCAGCCAGAAATCCGTAACGATGACGTCGCTGTTGAGCAAACAGATATGAGTAATTTCTTCGTCGGCAAGAAACTCGGAAATACCGACGTTGTTCCCGCCGGAAAAACCCAGATTGGTATCTTGCTCAACATAGCGCCACGAGGGTCCCACTTCAGCAATATGATGAGACATCGCTTCGCGAATCTTGTCGCGCTCGCCAGACTCCGAAGCGTTATCGACCAGTATTACCTTGCAGGCAGCCTCGTTAAAGGCACGTCGCATGCTCGCCAACGTGATCCTGACTGCTTCGGAGGCATTGTAGGAAACAATGACAATCCCGGTTTTCGTGATTTTGTTACTCATTTCCTAACTCTCCGCTCAATCCCACGCAGGACTCTTTTCCATAAAGGCTGCAACGAACCCTGGCTGCCTTGAGCCAACAGACGAACGACTTCTGCATCTCTTTTGGCAACTTCGCCTAAAAGCATCTGGGCATGGGCATCTTGTTTGATGACTTCCTGAGCAAGACTCTGAGCATGCGCATCCAGTCTCATTACCTCCTGAGCAAGACTTTGGGCATGTTTGTCTTGCGCAACGACTTCGCGAGCCAGCTCGTGAGTTCGGCTTTCCAGCGTGTTGATTTGCTCAACCAGCCCCCGGCACGCGGAATCTTTCTCTTCCAGTGCTGCCATAAGGCTACTGACGGAGTTGCTTACGTCGGTGAGTTTCTGGTCATGCTCGACGAGCTGACGCTCGAAGAAGCCGCTGGATTCCTGGTAAACCAAGCCAGGGCGAAGCGCAACGCTGTCCAAAACGGAAAGCATGTAAGCGGCTCGCGACGCTTTATCAAGCAACTGAGCTGCTTCTGCCAGACCAAAGGGCAGTGGCGACTGAGGATCACCGCTGATATTCAGCCATGTGCCGCTGACAAGACGTTGTACCTCGGCTACCGCGCGAACCAGATAGGTCCGTGCAGCGGGCTCATCGCCGCGAGCGACGGCAAGCTCCGACAACCAGTGCAATGCATCGACGACCTTGTTGCCCAGCAGTGGGCTGTAAGCCAGCACATCTATGCTGGCACACGCAGTGAAACACTCGATAGCATCCTCAAAGCGTCCGTGGAGCCGTGCAAGCTCACCACCGGCAAAGAGCAAGGAGACCTGCCAGCGCAACTGGTGTGGCGACGGATTGGCAATTGCAGCGAAGCGTCGAACTTCGGCCAAAAGCGCCTGGTAGCGCTCGATGGGCAGTTCATCCACCTGGGACTGGGTATAGACCTTTCCGCACAGCGCTGCACCGTAATCGACCGAATCCGGGGCAGCCGTGGCCAATACCCGATCCTGCATCGACTGCAACAACGACGCCGAACGCGCGCGCTGGCCCTGAGCTACCATTCCCCGTACCAGCCATGGATTCTGGTAGTCGCGGGCAAATGCACTGACCGAGAACTCTGGCGAGTCCGGCAGTTGCCATTGAGTTTCCTCGTACGGCACCGCCCCCCCTTCAAGCGGATCGGCCATACCCAACAGCAGTATCCACTCCGCTTCCTGTTCCGGAGTGCGATCGACCGGTACAGTCTCCCACTTACGCGGGGAATGGTGGCACTTCATGGCACCGCCCGCCGTCTGCAACATGCCTTGCTCCAGCAGGAAATGCGTACCGCACTCCTCTACCAGCCGATCCCAGGTATAAACATGCAGATGGTGCGGGTTAGGATCTTTACCGGTTTCGTCCGCCCAGTTATTCGGGGCGCAGACCATCACGCGACCACCCGGCTTGAGCACGCGTTTCAACTGGAGCAGATACTCCATTGGCTCGGGAACATGCTCGATGGTTTCGAATGCGGCAATGAAGTCGATGCTATTGTCTGCAATCGAACTGAGCGCCTGAGCGTCACCAACCTCGAACTCGACCTTGCCAGGGCGACCGTAATGGGCATTCGCATAAGCGATACCAAAATCACTCAGGTCAACGCCCAATACCGATTTGGCCTGCGAAGCTGCGTACAACAGGTAACTGCCATAACCAAGGCCGCACGCAACGTCCAGCACACGATCGCCCGGGCGCACGAACTCGGCGGCCTTCTGATAGCGAATACAGTGCGCGTCACCGCGTCGCCCAACTTCACGCAGCATGTCCGTATGGAGCAGCCGCTCTTCAACCAGAACCGACAAATCGTAGTGGCGCAGCGCCTCGGCAGGCACCTTCTCCAGCAATACGAATATCTGCCGTCCGTCTTCGTTCAATGCTTCATAAGGATTGATCTGGTAGTACAACTCATGCTTTCGAAACCCGGCCTCGAAACACTGGGATTCCCACCAGTCACGCTTGGCCGTCGTCAACAGAGAAGGCTCGCCCGCTTCAGCAGATGTCGTTATCTGCAGAAAAACGTACCGGGCTGATACGCGGTACATCTCGCGCAAGGCTTGCGGCACATCTTCAGGATCAAGATGTTCCAGACAGTTAGTGGAGACTACGGTGTCAAACTGGCCGTCAGCAAACGGCAACGATACCACGGAGCCCTGGCTGAACCGATCAGGAAAGCGTTTGTTGGCAGTTGCCACGGCAAGGGGCGAAACATCCACCCCCGCTGCATTGATGCCCAACGACAGGAGTTCTGAAACCAGTCCACCCAGACCGCAACCGATATCCAACACCGAGCCAGTACCGCAGGTTTTAGCGACCCATCTGGATGTCTCGCGAAAATCGCCATTGCTTTCACCCGATGCAATGACGGCTTTCCAGTAATCGTTGTTGAGCAAGCTGTAATCAATCGAATTCATTGGACTCATCATTACCACCTGGCGGCCATATGTAAGTCGGATATTCCACCGAAAAAGTATTCATCCTGCCGCATCAGTGTCTGGAAAAACGCTGCTTCATCTTTCCAGTGCAAAATTCTTTGGGCGGTGTAGTCAGGCTTGCCTTCGTAGGAAATGGATGCCTGAATCTCGTAGAGGTTCGAACCTAAAGAGCAATCGCATTCCAGCCAGACATGGAATTGCTCTCCTGCCTTGAGCTGACGCTTCCAGAAAAGCTCGCCCTCACGCAGTCCGGCGAGAATCTGCATATCCTGGTTCAAAGTGCCCCACGAATATATTTTTATCCCTTCACGACTGCGGATACGAACACCGACATTGATGCTGTCGGTATCAATGTGTGAAATACAGTTGACCCGAATCCGAATGACGTCGCCGGGGTAGAAAACCGCGCACGGCTCATCATCGGTGCCGAATGTGCCGACAGACACCACTTCAACGCCCCCGTCTCCGAAGGACATCTGATCAGCGCGTCCAGAGACAGCTCGCGCTTGGCTTTTCTCAGAGGATTCGTTCGACTCAGGTGCGGTTTCCGCTTCGCTGGAAGCGCTCGAATCGGCAGGTTTGGAGGCCGAAGCCTGTCCCGTTTCTACGGCAGGCTGCATCAACTTGGAGAAATAATCCGACTCCTCCTGATGCAGCAATTTGCGATAATCGAGCAGGACCTGGGAGGCAGAACCCATCGAAACTTCCCGCCCCCCCTTGAGTAGGATCGCACGATTGGTCAGTGTTCGAACCGACTCCTGATCATGGGATACAAACAACAGAGTCACGCCATCGGAAAGCAGCTTTTCAATCCGGCCAAAACAGCGTTTCTGAAACAGCGCATCACCAACAGCCAGCGCCTCGTCGACGATCAGAATGTCAGGCTCGATTTGAACCTGCACTGCGAAAGCCAAACGTACCAGCATGCCGCTGGAGTAGGTCTTGACTGGTTGATCGAGGTAATCGCCGATATCGGCAAAGGCTGCAATTTTGTCAAAGCGCTCGTCGACCTCATCATGGGTCATACCGAGCAACATGGCATTGAGATAGACGTTGTCCCGACCGGTGAACTCGGGGTTGAAACCCGACCCCAGCTCTAGCAGTGCCGCTACTCGGCCACGTGTTTCAACAGTACCTACCGTCGGTGCGATGGTTCCTGTGATCAACTGGAGAAGCGTGCTTTTCCCGCTACCGTTGCGGCCGACAATACCAAAAGCCTCGCCTTTGCGAATGTCGAACGAAATGTTCTCCAGAGCCCAGTACTCCCGACAAAACGACGACGGTTCACATCCTACCAACCGTTGAATCGGAGGAATAATGAACTGCTTCAAACGGTCACGCGGCGTGGCATAAATCTCGTAGCACTTACCAAGACCATTTACGCGAATCGAGTACTCATCAGAGGACATCTGCAAACCCCTTTCGTGTCTTCTGGAACCAAACAAAACCAAACCATGCAATTGCACAGGAGATCAACAGATAGAGCCCCCAGACCCGCCAGTCCATGGATTCTCCCCAATACATGAGACCTCGCGTTTGCTCGACCGCGACCGTGATGGGACTGACTTGCACTACTGCCTGAAAGCGCTCGGGCAAGCTTTTCAGCGGGTAAAAAACCGGGGACAAAAACATCAGCACCGGTACCAGCGTACTGATGACCTGCGCCACATCGCGCAGGTATACCCCGAGGGAAGCTACGAACCAAGTGACTCCGAGAGTCATGAGGGCCAACGGCAAAAGTACCAGTGGGAAGAACAGCACGCCGAGATGAGGCACACCGTAGAAGATCACATAGAAAACCAGCCAAACCAAAAAGTTCACCATCAAGTGAAAAAGTGCAGATCCCAGCATCACGATCGGTAATATTTCTAATGGAAATATCACTTTCTTAACATAGTTGACATTCGACAGGATCAAACTTGGAGCGCGGTTGATACATTCTGAAAACAAGTTAAAAACCATTAGACCCGCAAACAACACAAGTGCAAACTCAGCCTTTGAATCGCTTCCACCAACCCAACGAGCCTTGAACACCACACTGAATACAAAAGTATAAACAGCCAACATAAGGACAGGGTTAAAAAAAGACCACAACAACCCCAGAACAGAGCCACTATATCTTCCGGCAATATCTCTTTTAACCAGACTATATATCAAACCACGATTTTTTCTGATAGAACGAAACAATGTAATCGGGGATGTTGAGCGAACAGCGTGCGGGTTCATGCGTAGCCCTTTGTGTTTTCTGTCAATTTCATTTTTTTCTTCGACCATCGAGGCAAGTTAACAGCGGCAACCGCTACGAAAACACTCCGGAATCGGGAGTTCCTGAAACCATCCCTGCGCGAGAATCTTCCCCGGGCAGAAAATGTGACCGACATTAGCTTCCTTGACCAACATTCGAACGCCCCACAGTTTTAACGACAAGACTCATGAGCAACAGGGTCAACCTCGTCGAAACGTTTCCAATGCGCGCCTTTGCGATGCGAGCGACAAATAAACCGTCATTCATCGTATAAAAACTCCGATGAATGGGGCATCCACAGCATCAAAATAGTCGGCAATCCTAACAGGTTTGGCCCTCAGCGGACAATGGCAGGGCTGGCAGCGGGTCAAAGCTGACACATTGTCTTTGACCCGAACCACAAGCGCTCCGAGAGGTTTCAAACCTGCAATTCAGCTTTCCCGGCACTAAAGCTGAACGCGAGAAAAATCAACGGCAAACAGGTTACGAGCAAACCTGTAATACCATCCAGATAATCCTTTGCGACCAGAGACGCCATAGGAAATACCCAGAAAACATTTATACAAGTCACAGCCAGTGTAACGACCTTGTGACTGGCAAAATGCCGCGCAGCGTATTGATAAGCGTGACTTCGATGAGCCTGGTAAATCTTCTCTCCTCGCACCAGCCTTCTCAGCAACGTCACAGTTGAATCCACTGTAAAAACGGACAGGAGGATGAGCCAGCTCCACAACAATGCGGAGTTACTCCACGCCACATAAAGCGAAAGAATTCCCAGAACCATACCCAAAAAACCACTTCCGGCATCGCCCATGAAAATACGGGCCGGAGGAAAGTTCCAAAGCAGGAAACCGGCCACTGCACTGGCCAAAAACAAACTCACAAAAAGTACAGAGTGATTTCCGGCCATCAACGAAATCACGCATCCTGCCAGACAGACAAAAATAGCCTGAACACTCGCAATTCCGTCAATACCATCCATGAAGTTATATAAGTTCAGCATCCAGACGAGGTAAATGGCTGCAAGCACACTTCCCGCCCACCCCAGTTGAATACCCATGCCAAATATGGGAACAGGCGCCATGCCTCCCATCCAGTACAACGCCCAGATAGCAGCAAAAAAATGTCCCAACAATCGCCATCTGGCCGCGATATGCCCATGATCATCCGCAAAACCGATCAACGCCACCAACAGACCAGAGCCAAGTAAACCGCAAAACAGGTTGAACTCAAGCAATCCAGAACCATAAAGTGCAGGAAGAGCCAGAACAAAGGACATTACGATCGCCACCCCTCCTCCCCGAGGAGTAGGGACTACGTGAGAACTACGTTCATTGGGAATATCCATCAAACTCTTGGCCAGCGCGTAACGGCGCAAAACGAAGGTCAGCCCCCAAGAGACAATAAATACTGCCGCCAACAGCCACCACACATTCATTGAGCACTGGTATCCAAAAAGTGATTAACAGTTTGCCGCATTGCACGATCAACGCTGACGGGTGGCAACCATCCAAGCAATTCGCGATTCTTGTCGATATCGACCTGCAATGAGCCACACAAGCGTTGCGCGACCGCCTGCATTCCGAACATTGAAGCGGCAAGCTTGAGCAACCATTCAGGCACCGGCAGCAACCGCGCCCGCTTCCCGAATGTCCGGGACAATCGACTCAACAGCTGCGAGGTAGAAAGATCCTCGCCATCACTGACGAGAAAAACCTGATTAGCTGCAGCAGGATGATCGATACAGGCAACGATCAGGCTGATCAGATTCCCTATCGACACCAGGCTTCGCTGATTCCGCAGCCCCCCTAATGGCAGCGGAATTCCCTTACGCAGCCAACCCAACATACTCATGAAGTTGGCCTTGACGCCTGGACCGTACACCAGCGGTGGACGAATGACGACGATCTCCATACCGGTTTCGCGACCAAGCTTGATCAACGCCTCCTCGGCTTCGTATTTGGAGATACCATAGGGTTCCATAGGAGATGGAAGATCATCAGCCCTGAAAGCCTTCCCCGCAGAAGTACTCTCTCCATTCACCTTGATCGAGCTGATGAAAATGAAACGCTTGACACCCGAATGCGCTGCCTGCCGGGCCAGCTTTAGCGTTCCCTGCACATTGACATCACGAAACTCGGCCAGCGCATCCGCAGCCGCTTCACGCATGACGTGTACCCGGGCCGCAGCATGAACCACAACCTGGACCCCCTCAAAAGCAGGCAAAACTTCGGCGCGAGTCAGATCGAAGGGCATCACGCGACACAACCCCTGCAAGCGAGTAGGACCTCGCGCGGCCGCCACAGGACAAAAACGCCTGCCGACCAACAAATGCATAACCAGAGCTTCACCTACAAACCCACTGGCCCCGGTCACTAAAACATTCAGGGGCGTCATTTGACTTTCGTTCCTACGAGCGCGGTTGCCCAGCAAATGCAAAAGAAGAACATCTTGTCACGCCGCCGACGGCGGCAGCGCCAAGCGCTGAATGACAGTCTCAATAGTTGCGTGCGGCGCAAACTCAGCCAACCGCGCACAAAGGGATCGGTTTCTCGCCCCACCAACCGAGCTATCAGTTGAACCTGATTGAACCACCATCCGTCATGAATCGTCTTGTAACGAGATATCAGGGAACTGAGCCCCTTATTGGCGCCGACCTGATTGCGCTGATGCTGGCGGTACTCCATGGACGGCTCGGGATCGATATACCAGCTGAAGCCATGACTGCGAGCAAAGGCATAACAGTACCAATCGTGCAGACTGACATCCTGCAGTTGCTTCCAATTGACGATCATGGAGGATTTGAGCGCGTCAATGACCTTCCTGCTCATCACATAAGTGCATCCCGGCCCGGCAGCCTCGAACAGAAAGTCCCAATCAACCTGCGGCTGAGCTTTGTTCAGTAGATGGGTACTGCCATTCGGCCAGAATGCCGTGACGTTGCTGGAATAGGCATCAATGTGGAGGTCGCGAATGACACTTGTCGCCCGCTCCAACTTGCCTGGACGCCATATATCATCCTGATCTGCAAAAGCCACGAAGTCGAAGCGCTCCAGATCGACGTCGCGGATCAAGCGGAAAAAGTTTCGCGCCGCCCCACCAAAAGCGCCAGCTGGCGGCAAAACGATCACAGACCCATGATCGCTCGCATACTGTTCGCACCAAATCTCTGTGCCATCCGTGGAAGGATCAATGCTGATATAAACGGTTACATCAACGCCTTCTTGAGCAAGGATCGAACTCAACTGCTCTTCGATCCAATGCATGCCGTTATAGGCCGCCAGAAGAACCGCAATTCGAGGATATTTTACTGACATGCAATCCCTGCTGCACCGATTGAGCGCTTCATCTTGAAAGGGTCTCCCTTCCAATCAGCGTGAAGGTGAGTCCAGCAGTTTCTGCAGATATTGCCCATAACCGGTCTTTTTCAACGCATCAGCCTGAGCACGCAATTGCCGCGCGGTGATCCAGCCATTGTGGTAGGCGATCTCTTCCAGACACGCCACTTTCAAACCTTGACGCTGCTCGATGGTATGCACGAAGTGACTGGCTTCAAGAAGCGAATCATGAGTTCCCGTGTCCAGCCACGCAAAACCACGACCCAGCATTTCCACATTGAGCATCTTTTTGTCGAGGTATGCCTGATTGATGTCGGTAATTTCCAACTCCCCGCGAGCCGAGGGTTTTATGCTTTTGGCAATATCGACCACTTGGTTGTCATAGAAGTACAACCCCGTCACGGCGTAGTTGGACTTCGGCTTCATCGGCTTCTCTTCGATACTCAAGGCACGCCCTTGAACATCGAATTCAACAACACCGAAACGCTCCGGATCGGATACGTGATAACCAAACACCGTCGCCCCTTCCGCCTGAGTGCTTGCCGCCCTCAGGTTGTCGGAGAAGTGCTGACCATAGAAGATGTTGTCTCCCAGAATCAAACAGCAAGGATCATTGCCAATGAATTCGTCGCCAATGATGAACGCTTGCGCCAGGCCATCAGGGCTAGGCTGTTCAGCGTAGGAGAGCTTGATCCCGTACACACTGCCGTCGCCCAACAACTTACGGAAACAAGGCAAGTCTTCCGGCGTGGAGATAATCAGAATCTCGCGCATGCCGGCCAACATCAGAACCGACAGCGGATAAAAGATCATCGGCTTGTCGTAGATCGGCAGCATTTGCTTGGAGACGCCTAACGTCAGCGGATGCAATCGGGTGCCCGAACCACCGGCGAGAATGATGCCTTTACGATTTGTCGTGGTCATTTGTTCAGAACTTCCCTAAGCATTCGGGTTACACCACTTTGCCAATCCGGCAAGTGTAGAGAAAAATTGTTGCGCAGCTTCTGAGTATTCAAACGTGAGTTCAGAGGGCGATGTGCAGGTGTCGGATATGCAGTCGTTTCGATAGGACTGACCGTTGTCACAGCCAACTCCTCGCCTTGGGCTTTAGCGAAGTCGATTACGAGACTCGCATAGCCATGCCAGGACACTTCGCCAGCAGCGGCCAAGTGGTAGAGGCCAGCTAATTCTGGTTGCTTGGTAACTTGCTGGATAGCCAACGCCGTTACGTCTGCAATCAGATCAGCCCCGGTCGGCGCACCGATCTGATCTGCAATCACGCTCAACGTTTCGCGATCTTTGGCCAAGCGCAGCATGGTCTTGGCGAAGTTATTGCCGCGAGCACCGTATACCCAACTGGTGCGGAAGATCAGATGGTTGCAACCCGATGCGATAATCGCCTGCTCGCCGGCGAGCTTGCTGGAGCCGTAATGATTCACTGGCGCAACGGCGTCTGTCTCCTGCCATGGCGTGACGCCTTGACCACTGAAGACGTAATCCGTTGAGTAGTGAACCAGCCATGCGCCCAGCGATGCGGCTTCTTCCGCCATCACGCCACTCGCAAGACCATTCACGCGATCCGCCAACTCGGTTTCCGACTCAGCTTTGTCGACCGCCGTATAGGCAGCAGCATTAACTATAACGTCGGGCTTTATCTGACGAATCGTTTTACGCAAGGATTCAAGATTCGACAGATCACCGCTGAGGCCATCAACAACGTGACGATCAAGAGCGACCAGTTCGCCAAGCGGAGCCAGGGAGCGTTGCAACTCCCAACCCACTTGGCCGTTTTTGCCTAGTAGAAGGATCTTCATGCCTTGTTCGTACGATCTGTGTAGTTCTGATCAATCCACTGCTGGTAGCTACCGCTCTTTACGTGCTCAACCCACTCAGTGTTGTTCAGATACCATTCGACCGTCTTGCGGATGCCGGTCTCAAACGTCTCTTCAGGTGTCCATCCCAGCTCACGCTGAATCTTGCTCGCGTCGATCGCATAACGCACGTCATGCCCAGGACGATCCTGAACATAGGTAATGAGGCTCGCATGCGGACGATGTGCCGAATCAGGACGCAACTCATCGAGCAACGCACACAGGGTATGCACTACCTCAATGTTTTGTTTTTCGTTATGACCGCCGATGTTGTAAGTCTCGCCGATCACGCCCTCGGTGACGACTTTGTATAGCGCGCGTGCGTGATCTTCGACATACAGCCAGTCGCGAACCTGGTTGCCTTTGCCGTACACCGGCAGCGGTTTGCCTTCCAGCGCGTTGAGAATGATCAGCGGGATCAGTTTCTCAGGGAAGTGGCATGGGCCGTAGTTGTTCGAGCAGTTGGTGACAAGTGTCGGCAGGCCGTAAGTGCGGGCCCAGGCACGGACCAGGTGGTCGGAGCTGGCCTTGCTGGCCGAGTATGGCGAGCTTGGCTGGTAAGGCGTAGTTTCGGTGAAGAGGTCTTCCGGACCTTCGAGGTCTCCGTAAACTTCGTCAGTCGAAATGTGATGGAAGCGGAAGTTGGCTTTGCGCGTGTCATCCAGCGCAGCCCAGTAGTGGCGCGCGGCTTCGAGCAGCGTGTAGGTGCCAATGATGTTGGTCTGGATGAATTCGGACGGGCCGGAGATCGAACGGTCAACGTGGGATTCTGCGGCCAGGTGCATGATTGCATCAGGTCGGTGTTCACGCAGGACGCGGTCGATCTGATCACGATCGCAGATATCGACACGCTCGAAGGCGTAACGCGAATTCTGGCTGACTTCTGCCAGGGACTCCAGGTTGCCGGCGTAAGTCAACTTATCGACGTTGACGACCGCATCGGCAGTGTTGGAGATGATGTGACGGATGACTGCCGAGCCAATGAAGCCGGCGCCGCCGGTAACTAGAATTTTCACGCGAAGCGATACCCTTGAGCTGCGGACGGCGCTGCCAGCGAGCGCGGTCTAATCCATGAATGCAGAAGCCACTATCAATTGGCATCCGTCAGAGTCAGTCTGAATCGACATGCAAATAAGGCACGATCGAACAAGGGACGCATTTTACAGCTTAATGATGGTTTTACTAATGGATAAAGACAGGCTGATGCGCAATTTCGACAGATGCCGTGCGCCTGTCGCCTTTAGACCAGTCGCTTGCGCGCAGCTCTGGACGAACGTCCAAGAAACCAGCCCAAAATTGGACCGATGAGCATGCCGATCAGCAACGCCAACACCGCAACAACCGACACCGGCAACTGCGGGCCGGAAAAACCCAGAAACAAAAGTGAAACCGATTGCTGGTTTTCCAGCACAAACGCTAGGACAACCAGAACCACCAGCAGAAGAAAAACGCCAACCAGTATGCGTTTCAGATTACGCATTCACGCGCCCTCGAATTTGAATAGCGAAGATCAAGCGCCCTCCTCCTCTTCCTCGTTCACGCGATCACGCAATTCCTTGCCCGGCTTAAAATGCGGAACGAATTTACCGTCCAGACTTACCGACTGGCCGGTCTTTGGATTACGGCCGACGCGCGGTGCGCGGTAGTGCAGGGAGAAGCTGCCAAATCCACGGATCTCGATACGATCACCTGTGGCGAGGCACTGAGACATTTGTTCAAGCATGGTCTTGATGGCCAGCTCCACATCCTTGGATGAGAGTAGCCCTTGATGGGTGACAATTCGTTCGATCAACTCCGACTTCGTCATATTTTTCCCTTCTTTTTCAAGCAGCTAGATCAGCGCTTGAAAGGTTTTAGCATGCCCGGATGATTTTGAACAGCCCAGGGATTGACATATCTTTCCCGGGGGCAAAACGCCCATTTTCAGGGCATTCCCTAGCGAGTCGGGTCGCTGCTCACTTAACGACACATCACCAGCATGGTCCGGGTTACAAAGCCTGCGGGATTGAAGCCGAACGGGTATTCGTCTTCATCTTTGGCATCGTCAGAACGGGTAATGACCTTATAGCCCTTGCCCTTACACTCCTTCGCTGCACGTTTCTGGCACTCTTCCCAACCGGAACCCAACCCGGAGCAATCGACCTCGATACCACTGACGCCGCGCACCGCATGGGTTTTCGCACTGGTGGTGCACCCTGCCAGTGCCAAGACCACTGCAACAACAAGTAACTTGTTCATCCACTTCCTTATGCCAGGCAAGCCTGACGACTAATGCTCAAGATCAAGCTTAGTCGCGAATAGGCGATTGATCCGATTAAAGAAACAGACCCGCAGGCGAAGCCATTGGTTTCATGCACGGACGTACAAAGACCAAATCGCAGACACAAAAAAGGGCGACCGAAGTCGCCCTTTTTAATGATCAAGCAGAACTCAGTTCTGTTTGGCCATTGCTTGACGCAGCAGTGCCGCCATAGTGGTGTCAGCTGCTTCGCCTTCCGGAGCTGCTTTCAGGCTCTGGATGGCTTCTTTCTCTTCAGCGTCGTCTTTCGACTTGATCGAGAGCTGGATTACGCGGCTCTTACGGTCAACGCTGATGATCTTGGCTTCAACTTCCTGGCCTTCTTTCAGAACGTTGCGCGCGTCTTCAACGCGGTCACGGCTGATTTCGGAGGCTTTCAGGGTAGCTTCGATGTCGTCGGCCAGAACGATGATGGCGCCTTTGGCGTCAACTTCTTTCACGGTACCGGTCACGATAGCGCCCTTGTCGTTAACCGAGACGTACTCGGAGAACGGATCGCTTTCCAGTTGCTTGATGCCCAGGGAGATGCGCTCGCGCTCTGGGTCAACCGACAGGATGACGGTGTCCAGCTCGTCGCCCTTCTTGAAACGACGTACGGCTTCTTCGCCCACTTCGTTCCAGGAGATGTCGGACAGGTGAACCAGACCGTCGATGCCGCCGTCCAGACCAATGAAGATACCGAAATCGGTGATCGACTTGATGGTGCCGGAGATCTTGTCGCCCTTGTTGAACTGGCCAGAGAAGTCTTCCCATGGGTTCGACTTGCACTGCTTGATGCCCAGGGAGATACGACGACGCTCTTCGTCGATGTCCAGAACCATGACTTCCACTTCGTCGCCGACTTGTACGACTTTCGAAGGGTGGATGTTCTTGTTGGTCCAGTCCATTTCCGAAACGTGTACCAGACCTTCAACGCCTTCTTCCAGCTCAGCGAAGCAGCCGTAGTCGGTCAGGTTGGTTACACGAGCGGTAACGCGAGTGCCTTCTGGGTAACGGGCTTTGATAGCAACCCATGGATCTTCGCCCAGTTGCTTCAGGCCCAGGGAAACACGGTTGCGTTCGCGATCGTATTTCAGAACCTTGACGTCGATCTCGTCACCAACGTTGACGATCTCGGAAGGATGCTTGATGCGCTTCCAGGCCATGTCGGTGATGTGCAGCAGGCCGTCCACGCCACCCAGATCGACGAATGCGCCGTAATCGGTGAGGTTTTTGACGATACCTTTGACTTGCTGGCCTTCCTGCAGGGATTCCAGCAGAGCTTCACGCTCGGCGGAGTTCTCGGCTTCGAGGACGCTGCGACGGGAAACGACAACGTTGTTGCGCTTCTGGTCCAGCTTGATGACCTTGAATTCCAGCTCTTTGCCTTCCAGGTGCGTGGTGTCGCGCACTGGACGGACGTCAACCAGGGAACCTGGCAGGAACGCACGGATGCCGTTAACGTCGACAGTGAAGCCGCCTTTAACCTTACCGTTGATAACGCCCTTGACCACTTCCTCGGCTGCGAAGGCTGCTTCCAGAACGATCCAGCATTCAGCGCGCTTGGCTTTTTCACGGGACAGCTTGGTTTCGCCAAAGCCGTCTTCAACCGAATCCAGAGCAACGTGAACTTCATCACCAACGTTGATGTTCAGTTCGCCAGCATCGTTGTAGAACTGCTCAAGCGGGATGAGTGCTTCAGACTTCAGACCAGCGTGAACGGTTACCCAGCGAGCCTGGTAATCGATATCAACGATAACACCGGTGATGATGGAGCCTGCCTGAAGGTTCAGGGTTTTCAGGCTTTCTTCAAAGAGTTCCGCAAAGCTTTCGCTCATTTTAATTCCTGTAGATGAGGGCGAAGTAAACGCCCATCTCCACACCCCAGACGGTGTGGGTTAGTTTCATTTAAAAGAAGCACCGCAGGACTATGACTGGTCCCCTGCGGCCCTCTTGGTCACCCGGCGATATCGCGAATGGCGATCTCGCTCATGATGCGTTCAAGCACCTGATCGATGGAAAGCTCCGTTGAATCCAGCTGAATCGCGTCGGCCGCCGGCTTGAGCGGGGCTACTGCGCGCTGGGTGTCACGCTCATCGCGTGCACGGATCTCATCTAGCAGACTCGACAGACTAACACCCTCGACTTTGCCCTTCAACTGCAAATATCGACGTCGCGCCCGCTCCTCGGCACTGGCGGTGAGGAAAATCTTCAGCGGTGCATCCGGAAATACCACCGTACCCATGTCGCGGCCGTCGGCCACCAGCCCCGGCGCTTCCTGGAACGCACGCTGGCGCTGCAGCAGCGCCTCGCGCACGGCGGGCAGCGCAGCCACTTGCGAGGCGCCGGAACCGACGCTTTCGGTGCGAATGACATCGCTGACTTCGTCGCCTTCGAGAATGATCCGCTGCAGCTGACCTTCGGTCGCGGCGATGAATTGCACATCCAGATGAGCGGCCAATGTCTTCAGCAGCTCTTCATTGGTCAGGTCGACGCCATGGTTGTGCGCAGCAAACGCGAGCAAGCGATAAAGCGCACCGGAATCCAGCAGGTTCCAGCCCAGACGCTTGGCCAGAATCCCGGCAACCGTGCCTTTGCCGGAGCCGCTTGGCCCATCGATGGTGATGACCGGTGCAATGTTTTTCACGACTGAGCCTCTTGTGCCACACGAATGCCGACTTGCCCGCACAACGAGAGGAAGTTGGGGAACGAGGTCGCGACGTTGGCGCAATCATGGATGCGGATCGGTGCGGTAGCGCGCAACGAGGCAACGCTGAAGGCCATGGCGATACGGTGGTCGCCGTGACCGTGCACTTCACCGCCGCCGATCTGGCCGCCGTCGATGATGATGCCGTCCGGGGTCGGTTCACACTTGACGCCCAGCGCCAGCAAGCCGTCCGCCATGACCTGAATCCGGTCGGATTCCTTGACTCGCAGCTCTTCGGCGCCGGTCAGCACGGTACGCCCTTCGGCGCACGCAGCCGCGACGAACAGTACCGGGAATTCGTCGATGGCCAGCGGCACCAGTTCCTCCGGAATCTCGATACCTTTGAGTTTAGCTGCGCGCACGCGCAAGTCAGCAACTGGCTCGCCGCCGACTTCACGCTGGTTTTCCAGAGTGATATCGGCGCCCATCAGACGCAGGATATCGATCACGCCAGTACGGGTCGGGTTGATGCCGACGTGCTCGAGCACCAGCTCGGAACCCTCGGCAATCGAGGCCGCGACCAGGAAGAACGCCGACGACGAAATATCGCCCGGCACTTCGATGTGAGTCGCGGTGAGCTTGCCGCCGGACTCGACCGAAGCCGTGGCGCCGTCGACGCTGACCGGGTAGCCGAAACCACGCAGCATGCGCTCGGTGTGATCGCGGGTCGGTGCCGGCTCGGTCACCGTGGTCTTGCCTTCAGCGTAGAGACCGGCAAGCAGCAGGCAGGATTTCACCTGGGCACTGGCCATCGGCATGGTGTAGGTCAAGCCCTTGAGCTTGTGGCCACCGCGAATGGTCATCGGTGGACGACCTTCGGCAGCGGTTTCGATCACAGCGCCCATTTCTCGCAGAGGATTAGCCACGCGATTCATCGGACGCTTGGACAGCGAAGCGTCGCCGGTCAAGGTGCTGTCGAAGTTCTGCGCCGCCAGCAGGCCAGAGAGCAGACGCATCGAGGTGCCGGAGTTGCCCAGGTAGATCGGGCCCGGCGCAGGTTTAAGGCCGTGCAGGCCGACACCGTGAATGGTCACGCGGCCGTGGTGCGGGCCTTCGATGACCACGCCCATGTCGCGAAACGCCTGCAAGGTCGCCAGGGCGTCTTCGCCCTCGAGAAAGCCTTCGACTTCGGTGACGCCTTCGGCCAGCGAGCCGAGCATGATCGAACGGTGGGAAATCGATTTGTCACCCGGTACGCGAATCCGACCGGACAGGCGGCCACCAGGTTGAGCCAGGAAGATCAGATCGTTGGAATTCATAGCGTCCACATAGGCCCTGCGGGCCAGGATTTTACTGAAATGCTCGCGGGCAACCCGGGCGCGCGTGAAAACGCCCAACAATTGGTGCCCATCCCCTGCATCGACCGCGTCGCGCAAGGCGTCGAGGTCGCTGCGAAATGTATCGAGTGTGCGCAGGACAGCCTCGCGGTTGGCGAGGAAGATGTCGTGCCACATGACCGGGTCGCTTCCGGCGATTCTCGTGAAATCGCGGAAACCGCCCGCAGCGTAACGGAAGATCTCCAGATTTTCATTGCGCTTGGCCAACGAATCGACCAGACCGAAGGCCAGCAGATGCGGCAAATGACTGGTCGCGGCCAGCACTTCGTCGTGACGCTCGACCTGCATGTGCTCGACATCGGCGCCCAGTTCGCGCCAGAGACGATCAACCAGCGCCAGCGCGGCAGGATCGGTCTGCTCGAGCGGCGTCAGGATCACCTTGTGCCGGCGGAACAGCTCGGCATTCGAGGCTTCCACCCCGCTCTGCTCGGAACCGGCAATCGGGTGCCCGGGGACGAAACGCGCCGGCATGCCGCCGAACGCTTCGGTCGCCGCGCGCACTACGTTGCCTTTGGCGCTGCCGACATCCGTAAGAATCGCCTGCCCCAGGTCCATGACAGCCAGACGCGCGAGCAGCTTTTCCATGGCCAGAATCGGCACCGCCAGCTGAATCACGTCAGCACCGACGCAAGCCGCCGCCAAGTCGTCTTCGCAGCGATCGACCACACCCAATTCGACCGCGAGCTTGCGCGATTGCGGGTCGAGATCAACGCCGACCACTTCACGGCACAGGCCGCTTTCACGCAAACCCTTGGCAAACGAACCACCGATCAACCCCAGACCGACCACCACGAGGCGACCGATCATAGGTGCAGCAGGTTGCAGCGCAGTGACATCAACCACGAGCCAGAACCTTGCGCAGCGCTTCGAGGAAACGGCTGTTTTCTGCCGGCAGACCGATGGTCACCCGCAGGTGGTTCGGCATGCCGTAATTGGCCACCGGACGCACGATCACGCCTTCGCGCAGCAGGCCCTGGAAAATTGGCGCCGCGACCTGGCCGAGATCGACGCAGATGAAGTTGCCTTTGGACTCGATCCAGCTCAGTCCCAGCTCACGGAAGCCCGCCTGCAACTGCTGCATGCCGGCTTCGTTGAGCTGACGGCTTTGCGCCAGATATTCCTCGTCCTTCAGCGCTGCACACGCCGCCGCCAGGGCGAGGCTGTTGACATTGAACGGCTGGCGAACACGGTTCAGCACGTCCGCCACCACAGGCGTCGACAAGCCATAACCGACGCGCAGCGCGGCCAGACCATAGGCCTTGGAGAAGGTGCGCGACACCAGCAGGTTCGGGTATGCGGCGAGGAAGTCGAGACCGTCCGGCAAATCACTGCCTTCGGCGTACTCGATGTAAGCCTCGTCGAGGACTACCAGCACATGCTCGGGAACGTCCTGCAGGAACTCGCCCAGCGCTTCTGCGCCGAACCAGGTGCCGGTCGGGTTGTTCGGGTTGGCGATAAACACCACGCGGGTATCGGCATCTATGGCTGCGAGCATCGCCGGCAGATCGTGCCCCCAATCCTTGGCAGGAACGACTTTGGCTTGTGCGCCAACGGCTTGGGTAGCAATCGGATACACAGCGAAAGCGTGCTCACTGAACACCGCATTCAGGCCCGGCGCCAGATAGGCACGCGCAACCAGCTCAAGAATGTCGTTTGAGCCATTACCCAGCGTGACCTGATTCAGCTCGACGCGGCACTGCTCGGCGAGCATCGATTTCAGGGCGAAACCATTGCCGTCCGGGTAGCGGGTCAGCTCGGCCAGCTCTTCGCGGATCGCCGCCAATGCCTTCGGGCTGGCGCCCAATGGGTTTTCGTTGCTCGCCAGTTTGACGATTTTTGCCGGATCCAGATCCAGCTCGCGCGCCAGTTCGTCCACAGGCTTGCCCGGAACGTACGGCGAAAGTTGTTGCACGCCCGGCTGTGCCAGAGCGAGGAAGTTGCCACTCATTTGCTACCGCCCTTAGAGAACTGCTTTCGGGTAGGAACCCAGCACTTTGAGTGCTACTGCTTCCTGACTGATCTTTTCCAGCACACCTTTGATCAACGGATCACGGTGGTGGCCGACGAAGTCGATGAAGAACACGTAGGTCCATTTGCCGCTGCGCGACGGACGGGTTTCGATGCGGGTCAGGTCGATGCCATTGTCGTGGAACGGCACCAGCAGCTCATGCAGCGCGCCGGGCTTGTTGCTCATCGACACGATGATCGAGGTCTTGTCGTCGCCGGTCGGCGGCACTTCCTGGTTACCGATCATCAGGAAGCGCGT
>NZ_RCOA01000063.1:0-737 GCF_004307585.1 Pseudomonas sp. Sample_20
AAGTAACACCAAGCCCCACCCAAGCGCACAGAACAAGACCGGCGCACCATTTCAGTGCCGCGAATGCACCGCAAAAACCCCCCGCAAACGGTCAAATGCGTCAAAAGTTATACGGATGCGACATTAAGGTACGTTCGTGCCACCGTTTAACGCCGCCGACCGCTCTGGATCTTGCATTGGGTATGGGCCCTGCATAAGTATCCGCAGGCACGACTCACGAGGTCGTACCTCACAACTAAAAAATGACAACAAATCATGAGGCCAACATGCTTAAACACGCGGTCATTCCGTTTCTAGTCGGCGCAGGCTTGTTAGCCTCCGCACCTTTCGCCACCGCTGCGACTAATCTGGTGTTCTGCTCCGAAGGGAGCCCGGCCGGTTTTGATCCAGGCCAGTACACCACCGGAACCGACTTCGACGCCTCAGCCGAAACCATGTTCAACCGCCTGACCCAGTTCGAGCGCGGCGGCACCGCCGTGATTCCTGGTCTGGCGACCAAGTGGGACATTTCCGACGATGGCCTGACTTACACCTTCCACCTGCGTGAAGGCGTCAAGTTCCACACCACCCCGTATTTCAAGCCGACTCGTGAATTCAACGCCGACGACGTGCTGTTTACCTTCAACCGCATGATCAATAAGGACGACCCGTTCCGTAAGGCCTACCCGACCGAATTCCCGTACTTCACCGACATGGGGATGGACACCAACATCACCAAGATCGATAAAGTCGACGAC
>NZ_RCOA01000111.1:0-42532 GCF_004307585.1 Pseudomonas sp. Sample_20
CCCCATGAATGGTTGAGTCAATCAACAGAGGTGACAGGTAGGCTGACACGGGGGGGCCCACAAAAAAGGCCCCGACGTATCGGGGCCTTTCGTTCAGCGGCTTATCGCCGGTTCGGGCGATTGTGTGTCAGCACATGAATCAATGCTGCAACGCCGGCTGCTGCGCTCCATTGATCGGGATGCGCTTGGCTTTCGCTTCTTCCGGGATCACACGGAGCAGGTCGATGCTCAGCAGGCCGTTGCGCAGGGCAGCGTCCTTGATCTCGATGTGATCGGCCAGACGGAACGACAGCTTGAAGGCTCGCTGGGCGATGCCTTGATGCAAGAACGTGACGCTTTCGTCAGTGTCACGCTTGCCGCCACTGATGGTCAGCACACCCTTCTCGACTTGCAGGTCCAGGTCTTCTTCCTGGAAACCGGCGGCCGCAACGACGATACGGTATTGGTCATCACCGTGTTTTTCGACGTTGTAAGGTGGGTAGCTGCTGCCTGGCTCGTTGCGCAGGGCGGTTTCGAACAGGTCGTTGAAACGGTCGAAACCTACCGAGGAACGGAACAGTGGCGCGAGAGAAAATGCAGTACTCATGATTCAAATCTCCTGAAAACTATCAGCAAGGTTTTGTGTCTCCGCGACCCGAATTCGGCATCGCGTAACCCTTAGATAGGGACCGCTGTTTTGATTTCAAGAGATTATTTTGAGATTTTTTATGCGGCCTCGACGAGCGGCAGTCCGAGCAGACGCGAGACTTGATCCGGCTCGGTTTCGCGGCGCAGAACGGTGAAAAGCTCGGCGGCTTCCGGGTAGTTCCGTGTCAACATGGCCAGCCATTGCTTGAGGCGACCGGGCGATTGGCGCGCGGTCATTTGCGCCTTGGCCTGCAGCCAGAAGTCCTGAATCAGCGGCATCAGCTCGGCCCAGGTCATCTCGACGACCTCTTCGCCAGCGCGCGCCGCAGCGATCTGCCGAGCGAGATCCGGGCGGGAGACCAGACCCCGACCGAGCATAATGTCTTCCACGCCACTGATTTCGCGGCAACGGCGCCAGTCTTCGACGCTCCAGATATCGCCGTTGGCGAACACCGGCACCTTGACCACATCCTGCACACGCGGGATCCACTCCCAATGCGCCGGCGGTTTGTAACCGTCCATTTTCGTCCGCGCATGTACGACGATGTGCTCTGCCCCGCCTTCCGCCAGCGCCGTGGCGCAGACCAGCGAGCCGTCAGGACTGTCGAAACCCAGGCGCATTTTCGCGGTGACCGGGATGTGCGCCGGTACGGCGCGACGGACATGTTCGACGATCTGGTTGAGCAGCTCCGGCTCCTTGAGCAGCACGGCGCCGCCGCGGGATTTGTTGACGGTCTTGGCCGGGCAGCCGAAGTTGAGGTCGATCACCTCAGAACCGAGTTCGCAGGCCAGCGCAGCGTTTTCCGCCAGGCATACCGGATCAGAACCGAGCAATTGCACGCGCAGCGGCACGCCGGACGCGGTGCGAGCGCCGTTGAGCAGCTCGGGGCCGAACTTGTGGAAGTACGCCGGGGTGAGCAACTGGTCGTTGACCCGAATGAATTCGGTCACGCACCAGTCGATGCCGCCAACGCGAGTCAGCACGTCGCGCAGGATGTCGTCGACCAACCCTTCCATGGGCGCCAGAGCAATTTGCATGGGGAAACACTACTTGAAGAAAAAACGTGCGGCAGTTTACTGGATATCGTGGAAGACCGCAGGACAACACATCTCTCTGTGGGAGCGAGCCTGCTCGCGAAGACGGTCTGTCAGTTGACGCATGCGTAACTGACCCGATGCTTTCGCGAGCAGGCTCGCTCCCACAGGGTGAGATTTACATCGCCTCTGCAATCTGGATCGCCGGGCCATAGCCTTCGATAAATTCCGCCGGCATGCGCTTGGGCTTGCCGGTCGACAGCTCGATGCAGACAAATGTGGTCTGCGCGCGCAGCAGGGTGGCGTTGTCACTGGGGCGTTTGAGCTGGAAATGCCGGGTCATTTTCAGGCGCTGATCCCAGTCGACGATCCAGGTCGCCAGTTGCAGTTCATCGCCTTCATAGGCTGCGGCCAGATAATCGATTTCATGGCGGACAACGGCCATCGCCCGATCCAGCCGCCGATACTCGACCAGGTCCAGGCCGAGGCGCTGCGAATGGCGCCATGCACAGCGCTCGAGCCAGGTCACATACACCGCGTTATTGGCGTGCCCGAGCCCGTCGATGTCTTCGGCGCCTACTTGCAGATCAATGGTAAACGGCGTTGCCCGATCCCAGCCCATGCCCCACTCCCGGTCAAAGTATTCAACCGGGGCAGTGTAACGGAGCTCAGGCCGATTGGCGCGCCTGAAGGCTGCGACCGGCAAGCAGTGATAACACACCATCAATCACTCGAGGGTCGGCCAGTACCCGTTGATGACCGCCACTTTCCAGGCGCAGCAGGCGGCTGTCGAACCAGGCTTCGTGAATCAATTGCGATTCTTTGACCGAGACAAAATTGTCGTCCTCGGCATGCACGATCAGACCGGGCATATCCAGTTGATAGTGAGCCACGTCGAGCGTCGCGGCGCGCATGCCGACGTCCTGCTCGACCTGGCGGATAAACGCCGAACGCGCGCGCGGCGGCATGCCAACCATTCGCGCAAAACCGCGCAGCACGCCGAGAATCCGCGACGGTGCGGCGATGCTGACCAGGGTTTCGGTGCGCAGACCCAATTGCACGGCGAGCATCGCGCTGGCGCCGCCCATGGAATGGCCGATAACCGCTTGCAGCGGCGGCAATTCGGCAGCCGCTTCAAGCATGGCGCGGGCGAACAGCACTACATTGGCTTCGCGCCCAGGGGAGCGACCGTGAGCCGGACCATCGAGCGCGACGACGGTATAACCGGCATCGACCAGAGCATTGATCAGCGAGGCGAATTGCGTTGGCCGCCCTTCCCAACCATGCATCAGCAACACCGTAGGGCCTTGACCCCAGCGCAGCGCCGACAGGCCGAAGCGCAACGTGATGCGTTCGGAGCTGGCCAACAGCGGCAGCTCCCAATCCCGCAGCGGTAGCGCGCGGGGCGTCATGAACGCCAGACGCATTTTGCTTGCCACCAGTTTCGGTGCAAACCAGCCCAAGGTACCGTTAACGCCACGAACCCACTTCAACGCGTTCATCGCACTCTCCTCAGGCTTGTTGCCTTCAGGTCAACGCACCGCCGACTTGGCGGCGCGCAGCAATCGATCGGATAACTCTCCCGGACCCAGCGCCCTGGCCAAGGCCAGACCACCGACCATCAACGCGACATCGGCCAAAGCCTTGTCGGTGTCTTCAGGGCTGGCGGCCAGTTGCGCGACCATCAGCTCCAGATGCTCGTTCAGCGCGATGCGGAACGACTCCGGCAAACGCCCCAATTCGCCAATCGAGGCCGGAATCGGACATGCGGCTTCGCTGGAATCCCGGTGTTTGCGCGACAGGTAGAACGCAGCGACCAAAGCGCGACGCTCTTCGCCGGTCAGATCGGCGTCCATGTCGGCAATCAGGTCGCGACGCCGGCCCAGCAGTTGCTTGAACGCTTCGAGCATCATCGCGTCCTTGCTTTCGAAGTGGGCGTAGAAACCGCCAACCGTCAGGCCGGCGGCGCCCATCACTTCGCCCACGCTCGGGTCAGCCGGGCCGCGCTGAATCAATGCGGCGCTGGCAGCCTTGAGGATGCGTTCGCGGGTTTGAGCTTTTTTATCGTTCATCGTTGCCTCCGAATATTACGACTAGAATATTATTCGCATAATAATATTCCGCAAGTCATGAATATGACCGCTGGTCTGAAGCACAGTGTAAGGAAAAAGGAGAGTTGGCCAAACGCCGGACAAACAAAAGGGCCATTCAATAATTGAATGACCCTTATAAAATCCCGCAGAGCGGGTAATCGTGGCGTCCCCTAGGGGACTCGAACCCCTGTTACCGCCGTGAAAGGGCGGTGTCCTAGGCCACTAGACGAAGGGGACACAAACCCTTCTATACAACTGATCAGTGCTGAGAGCTGATCTATTCAAGGCCGGTGTGGCCAGACCTTGAACTGTAAAATTGGTGGAGCTAAGCGGGATCGAACCGCTGACCTCCTGCATGCCATGCAGGCGCTCTCCCAGCTGAGCTATAGCCCCGGATTTTTCGCCTCGCGGCGGAGTGATCTCTTGCAACATCACTTCTGTAAAACTGGCGTCCCCTAGGGGACTCGAACCCCTGTTACCGCCGTGAAAGGGCGGTGTCCTAGGCCACTAGACGAAGGGGACGCAAACCCTTCTATACAACTGATCAACGCTGAGTGTTGATCGCTTCAAGGCCGGTGTGGCCAGACCTCGAAGTGTAAATTGGTGGAGCTAGACGGGATCGAACCGTCGACCTCTTGCATGCCATGCAAGCGCTCTCCCAGCTGAGCTATAGCCCCTCATCGCTGAGGACGGGGCGAATCTTAAGGGCGTATCGAAAGCCTGTCAAACTTATTTTTGAAAAATTTCAAAATTTTTTGCCGGGATAACAATCACTTACCGCCCTCCCCCGTAAATTCGGGAGAAACGCCGAAGGCAGGATCAAAAGATCGCAGCCTTCGGCAGTCCTGCAGAGAAGCAAAAGCAATCAGGCGATGGCGCCCAAGAGCTTTTCCCACTCTTTGTTTTCTTTCTTCGACACGCCGCCCAACAGGTCAATCGCCTGGCGCAGACGGAAACGGGTCAGGTCCGGGCCGAGGATTTCCATCGCATCGAGCACCGACACCGAACTCGCCTGCCCGGTGATCGCAGCAAACATCAACGGCATCGCATCGCGCAGTTTGAGCTCGAGGGATTCGACCACCGCCTGAATCGTCGCGGTGATGCTGTCCTTCTCCCACTGCCGCAGGCTTTCCAGTTTCCACAGGATCAACTGCATCAACTGGCGAACCTGATCGCCGGAGAGCTTTTTCGACTCGAACAGCTTGGCATCCGGATTCACGCCGCCAGCAAAGAAGAATCCCGCCAGCGGCGCAACCTGGCTGAACGTTTCAACCCGACCCTGCACGTGCGGCGCGATTTTCATCATGTAGTCGGAATTGAACGCCCACTTCTGCACACGGGCGGCAAACTCTTCCACCGGCAGATCGCGCAGCCACTGGCCGTTGAGCCACGACAGCTTCTCGATATCGAAGATCGGCCCGCCGAGGGATACGCGCTTGAGGTCGAAGTTGTCGACCATTTCCTGCAGCGAGAACTTCTCGCGCTCGTCCGGCATCGACCAGCCCATGCGCCCGAGGTAGTTGAGCATCGCTTCCGGCATGAAGCCCATGCGCTCGTAGAACGTTACCGAGGTCGGGTTCTTGCGCTTGGACAGCTTGCTCTTGTCCGGGTTACGCAGCAGCGGCATGTAGCACAGCTCCGGCTGTTCCCAGCCGAAGTATTCGTACAGCAAAATCAGTTTCGGTGCCGATGGCAGCCACTCTTCGCCACGCAGCACGTGGGTGATGCCCATCAGGTGATCGTCGACGACGTTGGCGAGGAAGTACGTCGGCAGGCCGTCGGTCTTCATCAGCACTTGCATGTCCATGCGATCCCACGGGATCTCGACGTCGCCACGCAGCATGTCCGGCACCACGCAGACGCCTTCGCTCGGCACTTTCATGCGGATCACGTGCGGTTCGCCAGCGGCCAGACGCGCCGCGACTTCTTCCTTCGACAGCAGCAGTGCACGGCCGTCATAGCGCGGGGTTTCGCCGCGAGCCATTTGCTCGGCGCGCATCTGATCGAGTTCTTCAGCAGTGCAGAAGCACGGGAACGCATGGCCCATGTCGACCAGTTGCTGGCAGTACTTCTGATAGATGTCGCCGCGCTCGCTCTGCCGATACGGGCCGTGCGGGCCGCCGACGTCCGGACCTTCGCTCCAGTCGATACCGAGCCAGCGCAGGGCGTCGAAGATCTGCTGTTCGGACTCGCGGGTCGAACGCAACTGATCGGTGTCTTCGATGCGCAGGATGAACTCACCGCCGTGCTGCTTGGCAAAGCAGTAGTTGAACAATGCGATGTAAGCGGTACCTACGTGGGGGTCCCCGGTAGGCGATGGCGCGATGCGAGTGCGGACGGTGGTCATGGCTTGTCTCGAAAAAATGAAGAGCAGAACAATCAAGCGGCGAATGGTAACAGGCGACACCCGCCCCGCTCCAGCGGGCAGGGTATTTAAGCCGGAGACCGGGACTCGCTTATACCGAGTCGCCCCCATTCGCGAGCAGGCTCGCTCCCACAGGGAAACACAATGATCGTTCCCACGCTCTGCGTGGGAACGATCCCTTATACCGTAAGCAATCGTTCGCGCAGTTTGGAAATCTCGTCGCGCATCTGCGCCGCCGCTTCAAACTCCAGATCCCGCGCCAGTTGGTACATCTTCTCTTCCAACGCGCGGATGCGTTTGGTGATTTCGCTTGGCGAGCGCAACTCGGCTTCGTACTTGGCGTTCTCTTCGGCGGCCTTGGCCATGCCTTTGCGCTTCTTGCTGCGCGAACCGGGCACGGTGGCGCCTTCCATGATGTCGGCGACGTCCTTGATCACACCTTTCGGGGTGATGCCGTTCTCAAGGTTGAAGGCGATCTGCTTCTCGCGACGGCGCTCGGTCTCGCCAATCGCGCGCTCCATCGAACCGGTCATGCGATCGGCGTAGAGAATCGCCCGGCCATTGAGGTTACGCGCCGCGCGGCCGATGGTCTGGATCAGTGAGCGCTCGGAACGCAAGAAGCCTTCCTTGTCGGCATCAAGAATCGCCACCAGCGACACTTCCGGCATGTCGAGGCCTTCACGCAGCAGGTTGATCCCGACCAGCACATCGAACACGCCGAGGCGCAAATCGCGGATGATCTCGACGCGCTCGACGGTATCGATGTCCGAGTGCAGATAGCGCACGCGCACACCGTGGTCGGCGAGGTAATCGGTCAGGTCTTCGGCCATGCGCTTGGTCAGCGTGGTGACCAGCACACGTTCTTCAATCGCCACACGCTTGGTGATTTCCGAGAGCAAGTCATCGACCTGAGTCAGCGCCGGCCGCACTTCAACCTGCGGGTCGACCAGGCCGGTCGGCCGCACCACCTGCTCAACCACCCGCCCGGCGTGTTCGGCTTCGTAATTGCCGGGCGTTGCCGAAACGAAAATGGTCTGCGGGCTGACCCCTTCCCACTCGTCGAAACGCATTGGCCGGTTGTCCAGCGCCGAAGGCAGGCGGAAGCCGTACTCCACCAGCGTTTCCTTGCGCGAACGGTCGCCCTTATACATCGCGCCGACCTGCGGCACGCTGACGTGGGATTCGTCGATCACCAGCAAGGCGTCGGCAGGCAGATAGTCGTAAAGCGTGGGTGGCGCCGCGCCGGATGGACGCCCGGAAAGGTAGCGCGAGTAGTTTTCGATGCCGTTGCAGTAACCCAGTTCGAGAATCATCTCGAGGTCGAAACGGGTGCGCTGCTCCAGGCGCTGGGCCTCCACCAGTTTGTTGTTACTGCGCAGGTATTCGAGGCGCTCCTGCAATTCGACCTTGATGCCTTCGATGGCGTCGAGCAGGGTTTCCCGAGGCGTCACGTAGTGGCTCTTCGGATAGAAAGTGAAGCGCGGCATCTTGCGGATGACTTCGCCGGTCAGCGGATCAAACGCGGAAATGCTCTCGACCTCGTCATCGAACAGCTCGATGCGGATCGCTTCCAGATCGGATTCCGCCGGGAAGATATCGATCACATCACCGCGCACGCGGAACGTCGCCCGGGCAAAATCCATGTCGTTGCGGGTGTATTGCAGGTCAGCCAGGCGCCGCAGAAGCGCGCGCTGATCGAGCTTGTCGCCGCGATCCACGTGCAAGACCATTTTCAGATAGGTTTCCGGGCTGCCCAGACCATAGATGCACGAGACCGTGGTGACGATGATCGCGTCCTTGCGCTCCAGCAAGGCTTTGGTCGCGGACAAACGCATCTGCTCGATGTGGTCGTTGATCGAGGCGTCCTTCTCGATGAAGGTGTCGGACGACGGCACATACGCTTCGGGCTGGTAGTAGTCGTAGTAGGAAACGAAATATTCCACGGCGTTGTTCGGGAAGAACGCCTTGAACTCCCCGTACAACTGCGCGGCCAGGGTCTTGTTCGGCGCCAGAACCAGCGTCGGACGCTGTACCTGGGAGATGACGTTGGCGATGCTGAAGGTCTTGCCCGAGCCGGTCACACCGAGCAATGTCTGGTGCGCCAGCCCGGCGTCAATGCCCTCAACCAACTGGCGAATGGCTTCCGGCTGATCGCCGGCAGGCTCGAAGCGGGTGACTAGCTGGAATTCCGACATACACACCTCTGGATTCGCGGCGCTCCGCGTCAGACGGAGCACCACGAGGACGACCGCAAACGACCGATGTCGCGCAAGAAAAAACCTGGATTGTGCTGAATGTGGTGGCGATTGCCTGACCTTTCAAGGCAAACGTCCTACATCCGGTAAAGAGTCTGACAAAGTCGATCGACTAACGGTCCAGAAATAATCGGAAAAACTTACCCCAAAAGCCGATTCGCCTGTCGCCATTGCGCGGTGATGGCCTCTATACTAGCTCCCCGTTTGTGCACCGCTCTAGTGCATTCGGCTGGAGCGCTACACGTCCCTCCACTCTCCATTCAGAGCCGCCGTAATAATGAGCCTGTTCTCCGCTGTCGAAATGGCACCCCGCGATCCAATCCTGGGCCTCAACGAAGCATTCAACGCCGATACCCGGACCACCAAGGTCAACCTGGGCGTGGGCGTGTACTGCAACGAAGAGGGGCGAATTCCACTGCTGCGCGCGGTGATCGAAGCCGAGACGATTCGCGTCGCGCAACACGCTTCGCGCGGTTACCTGCCGATCGATGGCATCGCTGCC
Source organism: Pseudomonas sp. Sample_20 (assembly GCF_004307585.1). Lineage (NCBI taxonomy): Bacteria > Pseudomonadati > Pseudomonadota > Gammaproteobacteria > Pseudomonadales > Pseudomonadaceae > Pseudomonas > Pseudomonas sp. Sample_20. The sequence continues at coordinate 8,878 of NZ_RCOA01000111.1, forward strand.
TACGACCAGGCCGTGCAGAAACTGCTGTTCGGCAACGACTCGCCGCTGATCAGCGCCGGTCGCGTCATCACCACTCAGGCCGTCGGCGGGACCGGCGCACTGAAAATCGGTGCCGACTTCCTCAAGCAACTGCTGCCGAACGCCGTCGTGGCGATCAGCGACCCGAGCTGGGAAAACCACCGCGCGCTGTTCGAAACCGCGGGTTTTCCGGTGCAGAACTACCGTTACTACGACGCTGCCACCCACGACGTGAACCGTGCCGGCATGCTCGACGACCTCAATGCCCTGCCGAACGGCTCGATCGTTGTCCTGCATGCTTGCTGCCACAACCCGACCGGCGTCGACCTGACCCCGGCGGACTGGAACAAGGTGCTGGAAGTGGTCAAGGCCAAAGGTCACGTGCCGTTCCTCGACATGGCTTACCAGGGTTTCGGCGACGGCATCGACGAAGACGCCGCCGCTGTGCGCCTGTTCGCCGACTCCGGCCTGACCTTTTTCGTCTCGAGCTCGTTCTCCAAGTCGTTCTCGCTGTACGGCGAACGCGTTGGCGCATTGTCGATCATCAGCGAATCGAAAGAAGAAAGCGCGCGCGTGCTGTCGCAGGTCAAGCGCGTGATCCGCACCAACTACTCCAACCCACCGACCCACGGCGCCAGCATCGTTGCTGCGGTGCTGAACAGCCCGGAACTGCGCGCGCAGTGGGAAGCCGAACTGGCCGAGATGCGCCTGCGTATTCGCGGCATGCGCGAGCAGATGGTTGCCCTGCTGGCGGAAAAAGCCCCGGGCCGCGATTTCAGCTTCGTTGGTCGTCAGCGCGGCATGTTCTCCTACTCCGGCCTGACCACTGAACAAGTGCATCGCCTGCGCAACGAGTTCGGCATCTACGCCCTGGACACCGGCCGCATCTGCGTGGCCGCGCTGAACCAGAGCAACATCAAGGCTGTGACGGACGCGATCGTTCAGGTCATCTGATTTCGGCGAGTGATGAAAAACGGGAAGCCTTTTGGGCTTCCCGTTTTTATTTGTCTCTGGAAACGCCTTGCAACCTCTAGACTGCACACAATTCAAAGTGTAGGAACTGACGAATGCAACGAGGCTGCGATCTTTTGATCTTGTTTCTAAGATCAAGATCAAAAGATCGCAGCGTTCCGCAGCTCCTACCGGTTTTGTGTACACCCGAGATATTTGAAGAGAACCCACATGAAAAACGACAACCTGCGCGCTGACCGTGACGACCTGGATGATTTCATCCCGCGCGCTCCGGCCAAGCGTGAAAAGAGCCTGGTGCTGCAAGTCGCCACCGGGGTATTCCTCGGTGGCCTGGCCCTGTGGCTGGTGCAACTGGCGGCGACGGCGGCCTATGCCAAGCTGATGCTCGGCACGATTACCTTCGGCAGTTAAGCCAGCTCGACCGAGCGTTGAGTGGCAGCATCGTCGTAAATCACATACAGCGATTCGGCGACCTGGCTCTTGATGGCCTTGCTGCTTTCAAGACCAAGGACGAAACCTTCGGCCTTGCCGCCAGCGCGGTTCAATTCTTCGGCGGTGCTTGCCCCGGTGATTGCATCGAAAAGTTTTTCGGCGTGCGGGCCGATCCCTTTGGGCAGGCTGATCTGTGCAGTGCTCATGCGAGCACCTCGGTGTTACGGGTGATTTGATTCATGGCGCGTACCTTTGCGGCGAATGGCCGGCAGCGCGTGTGACCACTTCCGGGCTGCCATGGTAGACCTCTGAGGCCTTTCTGGTAACCGCCAATCGCTGACAAAATGCCGTCCGTCCCGACGAATCGCAAAAGTTGCCAGGCGATGCTTGACTTCTCTTTTTGAATCAGTAACATACGCACCAATTCCGCAATAGCTCAGTTGGTAGAGCAAGTGACTGTTAATCACTGGGTCCCTGGTTCGAGTCCAGGTTGTGGAGCCAAATAGCAAAGCCCCTGAATCGCAAGATTCAGGGGCTTTTTTGTGGACACTCGAAAAATGCCAAAAGGCCGATCTGCTTGGGCAGATCGGCCTTTTCTGTTTCAGACGCAGCGGTCAGACATGTTCGCTGCTTTTCACCTGAACCTTAGGCGCGCCGTGGCCATGGTCGTGGTCATCCGGCTCGATCACCGGCACTTCCTTGCCATCGCTGTCATGCAGCTTGCCGTCGCTGAAGTAATCGCCTTCACGCAGCGCGGCGAGATCGCGATAACGCAGGGTGCGCTCTTCGGCGGCGGCGAACACCGATTGCTGATCCGAATTGCCGGTCGTGAAGTGGTTGAATGCCAGGTTGAGCAGGATCGCCATGATTGCCGACGAACTGATGCCCGAATGGAAAATCGTCGCGAACCAGCTCGGGAAGTGATCGTAGAAGTTCGGCGCGGCGATCGGGATCATGCCGAAACCGATCGAAGTGGCCACGATGATCAGGTTGACGTTGTTGCGGTAGTCCACCTTCGACAACGTGCGAATGCCGCTCGCCGCCACGGTGCCGAACAGCACGATCCCTGCGCCGCCAAGGACCGAAGTCGGCACGGCAGCAATCACCCGGCCCATGAACGGCAGCAGGCCGAGCACCACCAGGAACAGACCGCCGGTGGCCACCACGAAACGGCTCTTGATCCCGGTCACCGCCACCAGACCGACGTTTTGCGCGAAAGCACTTTGCGTAAACGAACCGAAGATCGGCGCAAACATGCTCGACAGCATGTCGGCACGCAGGCCGTTGCCCAAGCGTTTGGAATCTACCTTGGTGTCAATGATCTCGCCCACGGCGAGGATGTCCGCCGAGGTTTCCACCAGCGTCACCATGACCACAATGCACATCGACAGGATCGCGGCGAAATGGAAGGTCGGCATGCCGAAGTGGAACGGTGTCGGGAAGCCGAACATGGGGCCGGTGGTGACACTGGAGAAATCCGCCATGCCAAGGAACACCGCCAGCACCGTGCCGATGACCATGGCCAGCAGAATCGACAGCCGAGAAATGGTCGCGCTGCCAACCTTGCTCAGCAGCAACACCAGCACCAGCGTCACCGCCGCCAGACCGATGTTCTGCATGCTGCCGAAGTCCGGCGCGTGGCTGTTGCCGCCCATCGCCCAGCGTGCGGCCACCGGCATCAGCGTCAGGCCGATGGTGGTGATCACAATGCCGGTGACCAGCGGGGGAAAGAACTTGGTGATGCGTGAAAACACCGGCGTGATCAGCAAGCCGATCAACGAGGCGGCAATCACCGCACCCAGCACCGATTGGAAACCGCCCTCCCCGCCGCTGCTGACGATCGCAACCATGGTCGCCACGCCGGAGAACGATACGCCCTGGACCAGCGGCAGCTGACAGCCAAAAAACGGCAGACCCAGGGTTTGCAGCAACGTCGCCAGCCCCCCCGCAAACAATGAAGCAGCAATCAACAGACCAATGTCCGCCGGCGACAGACCGGCCGCCTGGCCAATGATCAGTGGCACCGCAACGATACCGCCGTACATGGTCAGAACATGTTGCAGGCCGTAAGCCATATTCGCGCCGACCCCGAGGTTTTCGTCCTCGGGCCGTTGGTGTGAAACATGGGGCGTTTTCATGGTGGGGGGTTCCCTGGTTTTTGTTATGCGCACACTGTATTCAATACTCAGGACAAATGTCCATAGAGTTGTATACAACTTGTCAGTCACATAATGGTTAGGTAGCCATCCAACCTTCTAGCCTGCGCTTCTTGCCCCAACAAATCCGGCAACACATCCCCGCTGCGTCCGCGCCAGTGCCCACCAGGCTGAAGTGTTCACGGCGACCGACGGTGCAGTCGCACTCTGTCAGCGGCCATCGGCGAAATCCGTCGCGTATTGGAGCCTGATGTAAAGCCTTAGATGGAGGCTGGCGCGATGACCCGAGCCAGCGCTTGTCGCACACGCGGTGAATCAGGCACCTGAAGATCGAACTCGCGCCGCAGCAATTTCATCAGCTCGTCGACGTCCGCCACCTCGCGCCGCTCACTGTCCGCGCCCATGTGATGAATGGCAAAACTGCCATTGTTCAGGGTTTTGCGCCAGCCAGCGCCGGTGCGCGCGACCATCAGGCGCTGGGCAAAAGGTGACTCGGGATGGGTGGAGACGTACCAGTTGCCAACGGTGTAATCGATGTCCTCCTGGCGTTGCAGATCAAACAGGTACATCGGCCGCCATTCGCCTGCGACTTTGGCGCGCAGCAGGTAGCCATCAGCTTGCTTGTCGATAAGGTAGGGTTCGTGCGGGGTGGGTTGCTCATGTTCACTGTCGAGCAACAGCGGCGCGGTGGGCACCATGCCGCCGAAGCCGACATCGGTGATGTAACGCACTCCGTCGATGGTCACCAGACTCAAACGATGGGTTCGCGCCGTCCAGCTGCCTTCCGGTTGATTTATCACCACGCGCCCGCTGATCGCCCGTGCGTCGAAGCCCAATTCAAGCAGCAGCGCATAGAACAAATGATTGAGCTCATAGCAGTAGCCGCCCCGCCCCTGCTGCAACACCTTGTCTTCGATGGAGACCAAGTCGATCAACACCGGCTCTGCACTGATCGTCGCCAGATTTTCGAAAACAAACTGAGCGGTGTGGCGCAGTTGCAAGTGACGCAACGTATCCAGTGTCGGTGGCGGCGGCGCATCGAAACCCAGACGTTGCAGGTACAGATTGGTATTGGTCAGCCGTGGCGCACTCATTGCTCGATCCTTATGCATGGGCCGCAGAACACTGCGTGGTTATTGCCCTGTATACGGGATCAGGCACGGCTTTCGACAATTGATTTGGCCAATCGCCCGTTCAGCGCTTTTTCCGCGAAGCGATACGAATCCATGTCGGTGCATGGTCACTCGCGTGCGGTTCGTTGCGTACCCAGGCGTCGACGCCGGCATCATGCAGATACGGGCTCAATGCCGGATTGAGCAGCAGGTGGTCGATGCGCAGGCCGGAATTGGTTTGCCAATGGTTACGGAAGTAATCCCAGAAGGTGTAGAGGCGCTCTTCGGGATACACGTGGCGCAGGGAATCGGTCCAGCCCTGATCCAGCAGCCGCTGGTAGCACTCGCGGCTTTCGGGTTGCAACAAAGCATCCTTGAGCCAGGATCGGGTGTTGTAGATGTCCATGTCGGTGGGCACGACATTGAAGTCACCGGCCAGGACCACCGGGTGATCGCTGCTTTGCAGGTCTTTGGCGTAATTGATCAGACGCTCGAACCAGGCCAGTTTGTAATCGAATTTCGGCCCCGGCTGCGGGTTGCCATTGGGCAGATACAGGCAACCGACCAGCACGCCGTGCACCGCCGCTTCGATATAACGGCTGTGGGTGTCATCGGCATCGCCGGGCAAACCGCGTCGACTCTCCAACGGCTGCGCATCACGCGCCAGAATCGCCACGCCATTCCATGACGCCTGGCCCTGCCAGATTGCGCCGTAACCGGCGGCCTCCAGTTCGGCGGCGGGAAATGCGCTGTCGACTGATTTGAGCTCTTGCAGGCAGACGATGTCCGGCTGCTCGCGCTTGAGCCATTCCAGCAGATTCGGCAGCCGTGCGCGCATGCCGTTGACGTTGAAGGTGGCGATTCGCAGGTTTTTCATCGTCTGCAACTCCTGCCCGGTGGGATTGCAAATTGTGACCCTGAGAACGCCGCGCAGGTTGCATCGAATGGCAATGCGACAGGTCAGACGCGATTACGCAGCCATTGCAAAAAGCCTCTTTTCGGCACGACCACGGGCGTTTCCTCGGTCAGCGACTGCGCCTTGTGCAGACGAAAATCGAGCAATGCCTGCATCGCATCGTGGATGTCATGGCGCGCGTCCAGGCACGGTTTCAGGTAGGACTTCTCGATGCGATACAGGCCGCAGAAAGTCTTCGCGGAAAAATCCGCCGGCAGCGCGGTGTCGGAAAGAATCCCGGCCTCGCCGATCACCTCGCCCGGCCCCATGCGCCCGGATTCCAGTGGCGCACCATGGCGCTTGAGCGTCACCGAAACCACGCCGGACTCAATGATGAACAAATGATCGCTGACCTCGCCGCCCGCCAGAATCGTTTCGCCGGCGCGGAAGGTTTGCAGGGTCATGTTCTGGCTGAAAGTGTCTTTTTCTTCCTCGCGCAGAGTCGAGAAGATCGGCGAGCTCTCCAGCAGCGCCCGTGGCCGCGACAACTGCGGCGCGGCGCTGGTCTCGTTGCTCGACAGCAGATTGACCCCGGACGCCTGCAAATGCCGGTAAGCAAGGTCGAACAACTGATTGCGCACCACGCGCTTCTCGCCCATCGAGGCGACAAACCCGCTGATTTCGTACTCCACGCCGCCGCTGGCAGAACTCTTCAATGACACGCTCGGCGCCGGTGTGTCGAGCAATTGCCGGCAGCCTTGCATCGCCCGCTCCAACGCCTCGATCACTGAGCTGGGCCGGGCATGGGGGCTGACGGGCACGCTGACGGAAACGCCGAACATATTGCTCGGTCGGCTGAAGTTGATGATTTTGGCTTTCGCCGCCAGCGAGTTGGGAATCACGGCCATGCTGCCCTGGCTGGTTTGCAGACGCGTGGCGCGCCAGTCGATGTCGGTGACGCGGCCCTCGGTGCCGTCGATGGAAATCCAGTCATCGAGTTGATAGGGCTTGGTGGTGTTGAGGACGATGCCGGAGAACACATCGCTCAATGTGCTCTGCAAAGCCAGGCCGACAATGATCGCCAACGCGCCGGACGTCGCCAGCACGCCTTTGACTGGCAGATCGAGCACGTACGCCAGCGCCGCAATGATCGCGATGAGGAAAATCACCGCGCCGAGCAAGTCCTGCAACAGCCGGCCGGTGTGGCCGACCCGCTGCATCATCACCGCGCCGATCAGCACCGTCAGGGTCCGCGCACCAAACAGCCACCAGCCGATCTGCAGCCCGGTTGCCGCCAGATGCAGCGGCACGTTGTCGGCCCACGGCGCCGGTTCCATCGGGTTGAGGCCTTCGTTGAACAGCACAATGCTGAACAAGGCGAAAATCAGCACCCGCACCAACAGCTTCCATTCGCTGCCGCGAGAGCTGATCAGCCGCCACAGGCCAAGATCGAGCAGGATCAGGATCAACGCGCTAAACAACGGGTGTTCGGTCAGCAGAGACAGCATCAAACAACTCCGACAAAGGCCAATCGCGAGAAGATCGCACAGATTGGCACAGTGTAGGAGCAATTGATTTCGGTGGATGAGCACCGGCTTACAAACACTGCAAAACCCTGAAGGAGCTGACGAAGGCTGCGATCTTGAGGCTGTGGGACGCGGAGCGTCCCCGGCTGCATTCCCACGCAGAGCGTGGGAACGATCAGACGCTGAACAACCTGTGGGAGTTTCAGTTGCCAGTAAAGCTCGGGGTCAGGCGTGCATCCGGCCAAAGCGCCCGGACTGAAAGTCGGCGAAGGCCTGATGGATTTCCTGCTCGGTGTTCATCACGAACGGGCCATGGCCGACGATCGGTTCGTCGATCGGCTCGCCACTGAGCAGCAATACCACCGCGTCTTCGCTGGCCTGGAGGGTGAGTCGATCACCGTCGCGTTCGAACAGCGCCAACTGCCCTACCCCAACCGATTCCGCACCGTTGACCAGCACCGAACCCTTCAACACCACCAGTGCGGTGTTGCGTCCTTCGTGCAGATCAAGCGTCAGCAACTTGCCGGCATTGAGGCGCAGATCCCACACGTCGATTGGCGTAAAAGTCCGCGAAGGTCCGGTGTGCCCATCGAATTCGCCGGCGATCAGACGCAGGCTGCCGGCGTGGTCCTTGAGCGCGATGCTCGGAATGTCGCGGTCGAGAATGGTCTGGTAACCCGGCGCGGCCATTTTGTCCTTGGCCGGCAGGTTGACCCACAGCTGGACCATTTCCAGCTTGCCGCCGGTTCGGGCGAAGTTTTCCGAGTGGAATTCCTCATGGAGGATGCCGGAAGCTGCGGTCATCCACTGCACATCACCCGGGCCGATGGTGCCGCCACTGCCGGTGGAATCGCGGTGCTGCACTTCGCCGTCGTAAACGATGGTCACGGTTTCGAAACCACGGTGCGGGTGCTGGCCGACGCCACGCTGTTCAGTGGTCGGGGTGAATTCGGCGGGACCGGCGTGATCGAGCAGCAGAAACGGGCTGATGTGCTTGCCCAGATTGTCGTAGGAAAACAGCGTGCGCACCGGGAAACCATCGCCGACCCAATGGCCGCGCGGGCTGGTGTAAATGCCGATGATGTTTTTCATGGGGTCTCCAATGGGTAAATGCATTGGATTAAGCCTAAAGGCATATCGAATATTCGACTAGAGGGTGGAAATCGGCTTGAGTGTTCCATATGCAGAACAATTGAGCAGCGGCGCGCATTTCGCGAGCAGGCTCGCTCCCACAGGAGACTGCGTTGGCTCAGAGGCAGCGCGCGAGGCCGTGCATGGCTTCGCGCAACTTGTCGATGGCACGCTCGATAAACGCGTTTTCACCGTCTCGGCATGCCGTGTCCAGATCTGCACACGCCGCAACAACCCGCGCTGCCCCAACCATTTGCGCACCGCCCCTGATGCGATGGGCCAGCTCACGCAGGCCGTTGCGGTCGCCGACGCGGGTCTGATCCAAAGCCTGCAGATCGTCGCGCAAGCTATTGCCGACTTCCTTGCGCAAACGCTTGATCAACGAGTGATCGGCACCGGCCATCTGCTCCAGGGCACTCAGATCAATCTCGACGGGCTCGGCACTTGGCGTTTCATCTTCGTGGCGCTCGCAACGATGAGCGCCTTTCAGGGCTTCAGCCAGATCATGCAAGCGAATCGGTTTGAACAGGCAACCGTCCATGCCTGCATCCAGACAGCGCAGGCGCTCTTCGACCTGCGCATTGGCCGTAAAACCGAGGATCAGACAGGGCCTGCGGCCGCTGGCGGCTTCTTCGTTGCGAATCGCCTGCGCCAGCTCATAGCCATTGCGGCGCGGCATGTTGCAGTCGGTGATCACCACATCGAAGGCCTGGGTTCGCCAGCGGTCCAGCCCCTGTTCTCCGTCGCCCACGTCTACCGTGCGATGCCCCAATTCACTCAGTTGCCAGCACATCAGCAAGCGATTGACCGGGTGATCGTCGACCACCAACACGCTTAATACACAGGTCGCGGCTGCCGCCTCGGGCGTTGCCAGTGCGGTCGTCACCGACGTCAACAGCGGCAACTGGATATTGATTTTTACTCGCGTGCCTTGCCCGAGATCACTATCGAGACCCAGTGTGCCGCCCATCATTTCGCAGAGGTTACGGCTGATCACCAGCCCCAGGCCGGAACCGCTGCGCGCCGCTTGAAGGCTATTGCTCGCTTGAACGAACGGGCTGAACAGGCGCTTTTGATCTTCGCCGCTGATGCCGATGCCGTTGTCTTCGATGCGCAACAGCAAGTCCACTTCAGCGTCGGTCATGGCGATGACCTGCAAGCGCAAACTCACCTCGCCCGCCTCGGTGAATTTGATCGCATTGCTCAACAGGTTCGACAGCACCTGTTTGAAGCGCGTCGGATCAATCAGCACATCCACGTCGGCGCGCGGATCAAGATCGATGCGCCACAACAAGCGCTTCTGCCGCGCCAGCCCTTCGAACACTCGGCATACCGATAACACCGTCTCGCGTAAATTGGCCCGCTCGGGCGAGAGGGACAAATGCCCCGACTCGATACGGGCGATGTCGAGAATGTCGCCAATCAACGCCAGTAATTGCTGGCCGGCATTCGACGCCACCTGAATGGCGAGTCGATCGGTCACGCCCTCCTCTGCGCGCTTGAGCGCCAGTTCGAGCATGCCGATCAAGGCGTTCATCGGTGTGCGGATCTCGTGGCTCATGGTCGCCAGGAAAGTGCTTTTGGCCCGATTGGCCTCATCCGCTACGTCCTTGGCCTGTTGCAGTTGCAACAACCATTGCTGGCGCTGATGGATCTGCCGACGCTGCCAGCCGATCCAGATCAAGGCCAGCAGCAGCAAGCCTGCGGCGCCGGCAAAACCAAGCAGAATCTCGCGGCGATGGCGCGACCAATAGCTGTCCTCCACCACCACATCGTGGCTCCAGCGCTCGACCAGTTCATCCATTTGCTGCGGCGCGATGCTCAGCAACGCCTTGTTCAGGATCGAGTGCAGCAGCGCCGACTGCGGCGCCGTGGCCAAAGCGATGCGCGCCGGCTGATCGCCTACGGTGCCGGTAATACGCAGGCGGTCGCGGTATTGGCGGGCGATCAGAAAACGCGCCACCAGCAACGAACTTACCGTCACGTCGACCTGTCCACGGGCAATCAGCGCCATGCCTTCGGCGGGGCTTTTGACTTCGACCAGACGCAGTCCGGGCACCCGTTGCAGCAAATAATCGCGCAACGGATGCCCTCGATAGATCGCCAGGCGTTTGCCCGCCAGTTCGTCGAGCGGCAATGGATGTGGTCCGTTCGCTGCGCTGACCAGCACGAACGGATTGTTCAGATAGGCGCGGGTGAATTGCAGCTGCGCTTCCCGCTCGGTGCTCGGCGTCACCACCGGCAGAACATCGAGTGCGCCGGCCTGGAGCTGCTCGAACTGATCGTTCAAGGAGGTGCCACGCACGATCTCGAAATTCAGCCCGCTGCGCTGTGCAATCAGGCTCAGCAACTGCGCTGCCAGCCCGTTGAAGCGTCCATCGGCATCGAAAAACGCCAACGGCGCGAAGTCTTCGACAGCGCCGACCCGCACCACCGGGTGCTGATCCAGCCACTGCTGCTCGGCGGCGCTGAGGTGTACCCGCGACTGTTCGGCCATCTCGGCGAGGCCGACGCTCCAGCGCTGTTCGATCAGATGGCGACGCTCCATCGGCACGGCCAGCAAGGCCTTGTCGACGATGCGTTTGAGCACCACATCGCTGCGCAACAACGCAAAGGCGAACGGATTGGCATCAAGCCCCGACGGCCCGGCCAGTTGCAGGTCGTTGCGATAATTGGTGTTGATCAGGTAGTTGGCGCTGATGAAGTCGCCCAGGTACACGTCGTCGGCACCGAAGGCGACCGCGCCGAGTGCATCCATGGCCGAAGCATAAAGCTGTACGTGGGCGCCGGGGTAGAACGCCTGAACATGGGTCAGCGGCAGGTAATCCTCGACCATGGCGATGCGTTTGCCTGCAAGGTCAGCAGGCAGTTTCTCGTCATGACGCGTCACCAGCATTGGCTGATCTTCAGCGTACGGCCGCGACAGAACAAAGGCCGGATCCGCCGCTTCGAAACTGTTCGAGGTGCCCAGGAGTTCGACGTCAGCGCGCTTGAGTGCGGCCATCAGTGCGGGACGATCGGCGAAACGCCGCACTTCGATCCTGATGCCGAGCAGTTGCGCCAGCAGATCGGCGTAATCGGCGGTCAGCCCTTCCAGCTCATGCTGATTGCGGGTGATTTCGAAGGGCGGGTAATCCGGGCCGGAAATGCCCATGCGCAAGACTGGATGCTCACGTAACCACTGGCGCTCCCGATCATCGAGGCGGACCTGGATACTTCCCGGTTCGAGGCGCGCCAGCACCTCCAGCGTCTGCGGCTGGTCATTCGCCCCGACCGAGGCAACAAGCCCCAGCCACAGCAATAAAACCCGCAGTCCCTGCATCATGTCGGGGTACTCAGATCAAGTGATTGCGCTTGGCGAACTCACGCAGAAGCACCAGCGAACCCAGGCCAAGTTTCGCCATCATGCGGGTCTTGTAGGTGCTGACGGTTTTGTGACTCAGGTGCATTTCCAAAGCGATGGCCTTGTTCGGTTTGCCCAGCGCCAGATTCACGAAAATGCATAACTCTCGATCGGACAGCTGCGCGATCAGCTCCTTTTCCGTGCGTTGCACGGCGTTGTACAGACCGCTGGTATTGGGCAATGCGGAGAAATAAGTGTGGCCGGACATCAATGCCTTGATGGCTTCGTGCAGCAGAGTCAGTTGATTGCTCTTGGTCACGTAGCCCCTCGCGCCGGCGCGCAGACAACGCTCTTGATAATGCGTGGGCTCATGCATGCTGAACACCAGCACCCGGCAACGCGCCGTTGGCGCCTTGATCTGGATTCGCGTCAGCACTTCCAGACCGTCCATCGATCCCAGCCCCAGATCGAGCACAACCAGGTGCGGATCATGCGCGCAGATCAACGGCACGACTTCATTGCCATTGGACGCTTCATGAATCTGCGTGAAGCCTTGAGCCTGCAGGACAATTCGAATGGCCGCGCGCACGACTGGGTGATCATCGACGATCAGCGCTGACTTCATTGGTACTCCTGCAAAATCGAAGACACCGCAACAGTCTGTCCCGGAGTCGGTGGCCGCGCCGGCACTGTTACATGGATGAGCAAGAGAATCACCTGTCAGGTCTGACAGTTGTGCAGAGTGGTTTTTTATGCATTGGCATGGCGCAACGACGCGTGAGAGTCGGGCGCTGCCTGGCGTTCGTCGCAAGCTTCGACTCTCGCCATCACCTGCCCGATGAGCTGTGAATTGGGCAATGGCGTCGGGCTGATCTGCGCGTTTTCCTGAGCAAACCCCGCAACCGCCAGCAAGGGCGCCGACGGTTCGTTGTAGATCAGAGCGTGGCGAACCTGTGGGTGATCGAGCAGAAAGCCCGACAGATCCAGGGAGCCTGCCGCCAGCTCGGCATTGATCACCAATACATCGAACGGCTCGCAGCCATAGTCAACCAGGGTCAACAGTTCGCCGAGAGTCTGCACCGGGGCGACGCGGTAGTAGCCGAGCGCGTTGAACAGGCGCTCGATTTTCATGCGATGAAAATGCTGCGGGTCGGCGATCAGGATGCGCAACGCTTTGTTGCTCATGGTCATTCTCCCGGTGAGGTTTGGGGAGGGCAAGACTACGCAAGCGTCGGGGATAGCTCTGTAGGACTTTTCCTAAAAACCCGCTCATTTATCCGGCGGCCCTGACGCACCAATATCCCCTGTGGGAGCGAGCCTGCTCGCGAAGGGGCTATACCAGTCAGAGATGTACTGACTGACACGACGCCTTCGCGAGCAGGCTCGCTTCCACAGGGGAAAGCATTCCATGGCGGTTATTGCCAGCCGAACCGGCGGATGTAGAAGCCTTTAACGGCTTGGGTCAGCGTCATGTACGCCAGCAGAATCACCGGTAGAAACACGAAATACAGCGACGGCAGCGCCTGCAACTTGAAGTAATGCGCCAGCGGCCCCATTGGCAGGAAGATGCCGACCGCCATGATGACCCCGGTCATCACCAGCAGCGGCATGGCGGCGCGGCTTTGCAGGAACGGGATCTTCGGCGTGCGGATCATGTGCACGATCAGCGTCTGGGTCAGCAACCCGACCACGAACCAGCCGGACTGGAACAGCGTCTGATGATCCGGGGTATTGGCGTCGAACACGTACCACATCAAGGCGAACGTCGTGATATCGAAGATCGAACTGATCGGGCCGAAAAACAGCATGAAGCGCCCGACGTCAGCCGGCTGCCAGCGCTGCGGCTGTTTCAGCATCTCGTCGTCGACGTTATCGAACGGAATGGCGATCTGCGAGATATCGTAGAGCAGGTTCTGCACCAGCAGGTGCATCGGCAGCATCGGCAGGAACGGGATGAACGCGCTGGCAACCAGCACCGAGAACACATTGCCGAAGTTGGAGCTGGCAGTCATCTTGATGTACTTGAGCATGTTGGCGAAGGTGCGCCGCCCTTCGAGCACGCCCTCCTCCAGCACCATCAGGCTTTTTTCCAACAGGATGATATCCGCCGCTTCCTTGGCGATGTCCACCGCGCTGTCCACGGAAATGCCGATGTCGGCGCTGCGCAGCGCCGGCGCGTCGTTGATGCCGTCGCCCATGAACCCGACCACATGGCCGTTGCCCTTGAGAATGCCGACGATGCGCTCTTTGTGCGATGGCGTCAGTCTGGCGAAGACGTTGGTCGTCTCGACCGCCACCGCAAGCTCGGCGTCGCTCATGCGCTCGATGTCATTGCCCAGCAGCAAACCCTGTGGGGCGAGGCCGACCTCACGGCAGATTTTCGCCGTCACCAGTTCGTTGTCACCGGTCAGCACCTTGACCGCTACGCCATGCTCGGCCAAGGCCTTGAGCGCTGGCGCGGTGCTTTCCTTCGGTGGATCGAGGAACGCCACGTAACCGATCAGCGTCAGTTCCTGCTCATCGGCCAGGCTGTAAATCTCGCGCCCTGCTGGCATTGAGCGAGCCGCGACCGCCACCACGCGCAGACCTTCAGCGTTGAAGGCGCCGGTGACTTGGCGAATCCGCGCCAGCAATTCATCGCTCAAGACTTCATCGACCTCGCCGTGACGCACCCGACTGCACACCGCCAGCACTTCTTCCACCGCGCCTTTGCAGATCAGTTGATGGGGCTGACCGCGGCTCTCCACCACCACCGACATGCGCCGGCGATTGAAGTCGAACGGGATCTCATCGACCTTGCGAAACACGCTGCCGACTTTCAGTTCGCGATGGACTTCCACGTGTTCGAGCACGGCGACATCCAACAGGTTTTTCAGGCCGGTCTGGTAGTAGCTGTTGAGGTAGGCCAGTTCCAGCACAGCGTCAGAATCCTCACCCCAGACATCGACATTACGCGCGAGAAAGATCTTGTCCTGAGTCAGGGTGCCGGTCTTGTCGGTGCACAGCACGTCCATGGCGCCGAAGTTCTGAATCGCGTCGAGGCGTTTGACGATGACCTTTTTGCGCGACAGAAACACGGCACCTTTGGCCAGGGTCGAGGTGACGATCATCGGCAGCATTTCCGGGGTCAGGCCGACGGCAATCGACAGCGCGAACAGTAGCGCTTCACTCCAGTCGCCCTTGGTGAAACCGTTGATGAACAGCACCAGTGGCGCCATGACGAACATGAAGCGGATCAGCAGCCAACTGACCTTGTTGACCCCCTGCTGGAACGAGGTCACCGCCCGGTCCGTCGCGCCGACCCGTTGCGCCAGCGCACCGAAGTAGGTGCTGTTGCCGGTGGTGAGAATCAGTGCAATCGCGCTGCCGGAGACGACGTTGGTGCCCATGAACAGAATGTTGTCCAGCTCCAGCGGGTTACGCGTGTCGCGATCGGTCTGCCGGGTGAATTTCTCCACCGGCATCGATTCACCGGTCATTGCTGCCTGGCTGACGAACAGGTCCTTGGCGCTGAGCAAGCGGCAATCGGCGGGAATCATGTCGCCGGCCGAGAGTACGATCAGATCGCCGGGCACCAGTTGCTTGATCGGCAGCTCCCGCCGTGGCACATCGCGGCGCAGCACCGTGGCGGTGTTGCTGACCATGGCTTTGAGCGCATCGGCGGCCTGATTGGATTTGCTCTCTTGCCAGAAGCGCAGCAGCGTCGACAGCACCACCATGGAGAAAATCACCACGGCCGCCTTGAGGTCTTCGGTCAGCCAGGAGATCACCGCGAGTAAGGTCAGCAGCAGGTTGAACGGGTTTTTGTAGCAGTGCCACAGATGGGTCCACCACGGCAGCGGCTGCTCGTGTTCGACCTCGTTGAGGCCATGTTGCGCGCGCAGTGCATCGGCCTCGACTTCGGTAAGCCCCTCGCCGTGCGTGCCCAGCGCTGACAGCAACGCAGCGCTGTCTTCATGGGCGGCAGCGACTAGCGTGTTGGCCAGCGTCGGCGGCACTTCACGGTTGACCGATGTGTCATTGATCGAATCCAGCAACGCGAGTCGACGGAAGTGCCGGGCGATGTGGCGGCTGCGCAGAAAGCCTGCGAAAAATTCCTTGAGCGTGAGTTTCATGGCTGTGTCCCCTGTGGTCAGCCGGGAAACCGTCGAGCAGGTACCGCCGCGCCCTGGCACCGGGAAAACCGGCACGGCAAGGCGTGGCACGCCAGTCAGGAATAGGCGTGTCGATAGGCTGCGATGACGACTGAGGTCGCCATCACGCTTGGTTCAGCGTCGATGAGAAGGACGTCGAGACACGTTCCGGAACTGGCCGTGCACGGGATGCCGCTGCTCGCTGTTACGGCGAGACAACGGCAGGGAAAGGCTGCGCGTTATCTTGCCGAGAATCTGCCGGTGATCGAGACCGGCCGACAACTGTCACTCGAACAAGTACCCACTGTGGGTCTCCGCAATTGATGAAAACGCGCGCAGCTTACGCCCGCAGCTAAACGGCTGGAAGAGGTGTTTTCGGGGAATGTGGGGGGTGTTCAGGAAGGGTTCAGAATTTCCCCGCGATCGTTCCTGCGCTCAGCGTAGGAACGCCTCATCGGACGCTCCGCGTTCGGCTTCTGAAATGGACGCGGAGCGTCCCGGGCTGCATGCCCACGCAGAGCGTGGGAACGATCATATGTGGGGCTTTCCATGGCCCCTTCGCAAGCAGGCTCGCTCTCAGATTTTGGCCTGCATTCACAGAACCATTGTGGGAGCGAGCCTGCTCGCGAAAGCGGTGTGACAGGCGCCGCATACTTCAGCTGGCAGTCGCCAACAACAGCTCCGCCACCGAGCGGCTGTGCCCGCGCTGTTTGCCATGCTCGTACAGCGAGCCAGCGATTTCATCGGCGCGAATCGGCAGCACCGACAGCAGCGTATCGCTCAGGCCATGGCTGGCCTGGCAGAAGCCCTGCATATATATGCCGGCCTTGCAGCGCTCGTCGGTGATCAGTTTGTAGTTGCGATCGACTTCGAATTCGCCGAGGTATTCCTCCAGCGGCGCGAGCAACTTGCGGTGCATCTGCCGCTCGTAACCGGTGGCCAGCACCACGGCGTCATAGATTCGCACCGTGACTTCGCCGGTGGCATTGTTGCGCACTGCCAGTTCGATACCGTTTGCCGTGGCAGTGGCGCTCTCGACGGTGGTCAGGGTGCGGAACGCATGGCGGGCAATCCCGGAAACCTTCTGCCGGTAGAAGATGCCGTAGATGCGTTCGATCAGGTCGATGTCGACCACCGAATAGTTGGTGTTGTGGTACTCGTTGACCAGACGCTCGCGCTCGACGCTGTTCTGCTGGAACACCAGATCAGTGAATTCCGGCGAGAACACTTCGTTGACGAATGGGCTGTCGTCCGCAGGCTTCAAGGCCGAGCCGCGCAGGATCATGTCGACCTGCACCGACGGGAATGAATCGTTCAGGTCGATAAAGGCTTCCGCCGCGCTCTGCCCGCCGCCGATGATGGCGATGCTCATCGGTTGATTGTTCACGCACGGCTGTCTGGCCATTTGCGACAGATACTGCGAATGGTGGAACACCCGATGATCGCCCTTCAGCGCCTTGAACGCCTCTGGAATGCGCGGTGTGCCGCCAGCGCTGACCACCACCGAACGTGTGGTACGCACGAATTGCTGGCCGTCGCTGCCCCGGGAAATCACCCGCAATGCCTCGACCTGCTGGTTGTGCAATACCGGTTCGATGAATTGCACTTCTTCGCCATAACGGCTCTGCGCGGTGAACTGCCCGGCCACCCAGCGCAGGTAGTCGTTGTACTCCATGCGGCATGGATAAAAGGTGCCGAGGTTGATGAAATCGACCAGACGCCCGTGGTGCTTGAGGTAATTGACGAAAGAATACGGGCTGGTCGGATTGCGCAGGGTCACCAGGTCCTTGAGGAAGGAAATCTGCAACTCGCTCTGCGTCGACAAGGTGTTGCCGTGCCAGCTGTAAGTGGCCTGCTTGTCGAGGAACAGCACATCCAGTTCGCCCTGGATCCGGCCCCGCTCTTGCAGGGCGATGGCCAGTGCCAGGTTCGAAGGGCCGAAACCGACGCCGATCAGGTCGTGAACGATGGGCGATGCAATTGCCTGTGTCATTTCCAGTGTCCTCTGGATGAACCCCTCAACGCGGGGAAATAAAGCCTGGGTGGCCTGACCGGCCTGAATCAGGTCAGCAGGTCGTCTGTTGAGTAGGAACGAGGACGATGAAAGGAAATTTAACCGGCGCGGCTCACTGGCCATCCCATTGCTGGATGCGCAGGCGGCAATGTTTCATGGCGTTGACGATGTGTTTTTCCACCAGCGCCCGGGAGATGCCGAGGGTCTGGGCGATTTCCGGATGGGACATTCCTTCGATCTTGCGCAGCAGAAAACTGTCGCGGCACAGCGGCGGCAGCTCGGCCAGTGCGCGCTGAAGCATTTCCAGGCGCTGTCCGTGATCAAGGGTGCCGTGAGGCGATGGAGTGAAATAGCGCTCTTCGTTATCCAGCACGTCCAGCGATTCCACCTGGCGCAGCGCGTTGCGGCGGTGATCGTCGATAACCAGGTTCAACGCGGTGCGATAAAGGAAGGCCCGGGGTTGTTCGATCGGCACCTCGCTGGAGCGCTCCAGCACCCGTACATAGGCGTCATGCACCACATCCTCGGCGACCTGACGGTTGCCCAGTCTGGCGTTGAGGAAACACACCAGCTCACGATAGTAGTTTTCCAACATGACTCCCGACCGCATCGATGCCGTTTCTGTCCTTGAGCGCACTGATCAGACCTGCAAATCACGCAGTAGCAAGATAGTGGCAACTTGAGGTGCGTAATTTATAGTAATTCTCATATAGATTTAAAGAGTTGATTCCATATCCCGGACAAATAGTCGTGGCCCGGCTGCGGTAACTCAATGTGTCTGCGGCTAAATTCCGTCGCCCATGCCTCGTTTACAGGACAGCCCCTGTGTCTGTCGTGCCTTGCGACGGGCCGCAACCACTGGCCGGAACCCTGCATGAATCGTCCCCGCCCCGCCCGTCGCGCGCTGTTTGCCGCCCTCTGTCTGATACCCGTGATCGCCGTCGCTGCCTGGCAAGTCTTGCCACCCGGTCGCGACGCCGTTGCCACTGTGCAGGTCAGCCGCGGCGATATCGAAAACAGCGTGACAGCGCTCGGCACCTTGCAGCCGCGCCGCTATGTGGATGTCGGCGCACAGGCTTCGGGGCAGATTCAGAAGATTCACGTCGAGGCCGGCGATACGGTCAAGGAAGGCCAGTTGCTGGTGGAAATCGACCCGTCGACACAGAAAGCCAAGCTCGATGCCGGGCGTTTTTCCATCGAAAACCTCAAGGCGCAGCTGCAGGAGCAACGCGCCCAGCACGATCTGGCGCAGCAGAAATACCAGCGCCAGCAGAAACTCGCCGCCGGTGGCGCCACCCGCGAGGAAGACGTGCAGACCGCGCGCGCCGAGGTTCGCGCAACCCAGGCGCGCATCGACATGTTCCAGGCGCAGATCCGTCAGGCCCAGGCCAGCCTGCGCAGTGACGAGGCGGAACTCGGTTACACGCGCATCTACGCGCCGATGAGCGGCACCGTGGTCGCCGTCGGTGCGCGGGAAGGCCAGACGCTCAACGCGCAACAACAGACCCCGCTGATCCTGCGCATCGCCCGGCTGTCGCCGATGACGGTGTGGGCCGAGGTTTCAGAGGCCGACATCGGCCACGTCAAACCCGGCATGACCGCCTACTTCACCACCCTCAGCGGCGGCACTCGGCGCTGGAGCAGCACCGTGCGGCAGATCCTGCCGGTGCCGCCGCGTCCGCTTGAACAGAATCAGGGCGGCAGTCCTACCAGCGGCCGCAGCGGCAGCGAACGCGTGGTTCTTTATACCGTGCTGCTCGACGTCGACAACGCCGATCACAGCCTGATGACCGACATGACCGCCCAGGTGTTCTTTGTCGCCGAACAGGCGCAAGACACTTTGACCGTGCCGACTGCCACCCTGCAACCGGGTTCGCGTCCGCAGTGGCAGCGGGCGCAGATCGTCGCTGCCAACGGCGATATTCAGGCGCGTGAAGTACGCACCGGCATCAGCGATCGCCTGCGCACCCAGGTGCTGGAAGGTCTGGCCGAGGGCGAGCATGTTCTCAGCGCGCCGGCCACTGGTCATGGAGGCTGAATGCACACGCCCCTGATCGACCTGCGGCAGATCCGCAAAGCCTATGGCGGTGATGACAGCCCGCTGGTGGAAGTGCTGCGCGGGATCGATCTGTCGATCCATGCCGGCGAGTTCGTTGCGATTGTCGGCGCCTCCGGTTCGGGCAAATCGACGCTGATGAATATCCTCGGTTGCCTCGACCGTCCCACCAGCGGCGAGTATCTGTTCGCCGGGGAAAATGTCGCGCATCTGGACAGCGATGAACTGGCCTGGCTGCGCCGCGAAGCCTTCGGTTTTGTCTTTCAGGGCTACCACCTGATTCCCTCCGGCTCGGCCCAGGAAAACGTTGAGATGCCAGCGATCTACGCCGGCACCCCGGCCGCCGAGCGGCATGCCCGAGCTCACGCGCTGCTGCAACGTCTTGGCCTCGGCACTCGCACCGGCAATCGTCCGCATCAGCTTTCCGGCGGCCAGCAACAGCGGGTGTCGATCGCCCGTGCGCTGATGAATGGCGGCCATATCATCCTCGCCGACGAGCCGACCGGCGCCCTCGACAGCCACAGCGGCGCCGAGGTCATGAGCCTGCTCGACGAACTCGCCGATCAGGGTCATGTGGTGATCCTCATCACCCACGACCGCGAAGTGGCGCAACGGGCCAAACGCATCATCGAAATCCGCGACGGCCTGATCATCAGCGACAGCGCCGAGTACGCGTGCGCGCCGCCTGCGGCCAATCCCGGCGCGTTGCAAGCGGTCGACCTGCGCCAGCGCCTGAGCAACGGCAGCAGCCAGACCGGCGCCTGGAAAGGTGAACTGCTCGACGCTGTACAAGCGGCGTGGCGGGTGATGTGGATCAACCGCTTTCGCACGGCGCTGACCCTGCTGGGCATCGTCATTGGCGTGGCCTCGGTGGTGGTCATGCTCGCCGTCGGCGAAGGCAGCAAGCGTCAGGTCATGGCGCAAATGGGTGCGTTCGGCTCGAACATCATTTACCTCAGCGGCTCGGCGCCGAACCCGCGTACGCCGGAGGGCATCATCACCCTCGACGACGTCGCCGAACTGTCCGCCCTGCCCCAGGTGGAGCGCATCATGCCGGTCAACGGCTCGACCGCCGCGGTGCGCTTTGGCAACGCCGACCACAGCAGCTACGTCGGCGGCAATGACACCAACTTTCCGCAGATTTTCAACTGGCCGGTGATCCAGGGCAGCTACTTCACCCAGGCCGACGAGGACAGCGCCGCCGCCGTCGCGGTGATCGGCACCAAGGTCCGCGACAAGTTGCTCAAGGATGTCGACGACCCCATCGGCCAATACATCCTCATCGAAAACGTGCCGTTCCAGATCCTTGGCGTGCTTGCGGAAAAAGGCGCCAGCTCCGGCGACTCCGATAGCGACAACCGCATCGCCGTGCCGTATTCGGCGGCGAGCACGCGCCTGTTCGGCAGCCGCAATCCGCAATACGTGGTCATCGCGGCCAAGGATGCGCGCAAGGTCAAGGACGCCGAACAGGCCATCGAACAGGCAATGTTGCGTCGGCACCACGGCAAGAGGGATTTCGAGCTGACCAACAATGCCGCGATGATCCAGGCCGAAGCGCGCACGCAAGGCACGCTGTCGCTGATGCTGGGGGCAATTGCGGCGATTTCCCTGCTGGTCGGCGGTATCGGCGTGATGAACATCATGCTCATGACCGTACGCGAACGTACCCGCGAGATCGGTATTCGCATGGCCACCGGCGCCCGTCAGCGCGACATCCTCCGTCAGTTTCTCACCGAAGCGCTGATGCTCTCGGTGGTCGGCGGAATCGCCGGAATCGGCCTGGCGCTGCTGGTCGGCGGCGTGTTGTTGCTCAGCGGCGTGGCGATCGCCTTTCAAGGGCTGGCGGTGACCGGTGCGTTTGCCTGTGCGCTGGTCACCGGCGTCATTTTCGGCTTCATGCCGGCCCGCAAAGCTGCCCGGCTTGACCCGGTCACGGCCCTTACCAGTGAATGATCGACCTATGAAAGTGCGACTGACCTTCCTCGCCGCCAGCCTGTTGCTGGCGGCCTGCAGCAGCCCGGCGCCGCGCCTGGACAGCGGCGTGCAGCCACCGAGCGCGTGGCAGTCCGCCGACACCCCCGGCGCGCTGCAGAGCAATCGGCAATGGTGGACGCAATTCGGCAGCCCCGAGCTGGAGCGACTGGTGGAACAGGCGCGGCTGGGCAGCTACGACCTCGCCGCCGCCGTGGCGCGGGTCAGACAGGCCGAGGCCAGCGCAACCATTGCCGGCGCCCCGCTGCTGCCGGAACTCAAGGCCGGGCTGAATGCCAATCGGCAGAAACTGATCCACGGCAAGGGCTACAGCCAATTGGATGTCAGTCCCGAGAATCGCTCGCTGGACTATTACGATGCCGAGCTCAGCGCCAGTTACGAAATCGATTTCTGGGGCGGCAAGCGTGCCGCCCGCGACAGTGCGGTGTTCGGCGTGCAGGCCAGCGAATTCGATCGCGCCACCGTCGAGCTGACCTTGCTCAGCGGCGTCGCCAACAGTTACACCCAGGCCCTGGCCTTGCGTGAGCAGGCGCGCATTGCCGAACTCAATCTGAAAAATGCGCAGAATGTGCTGCAGCTGGTGCAGACCCGCTTCGACGCCGGCAGCGCCACCGCGCTGGAACTGGCCCAGCAGAAAAGCCTGGTGGCCGAACAACAGCGTCGCCTGCCGCTGGTGCAACAACAGGCCCGCGAAGCACTGATCAGCCTCGCCGCCCTGCTCGGCCAACCAGTGCAAACGTTACCGTTGCCCACACAATCCTTCGGCCAATTGCACTGGCCGGACATCGCCAGCGGCGTGCCGAGCGACTTGCTGAGTCGGCGTCCGGACATTGCCAGCGCCGAGGCCAAGCTTGCGGCAGCCCAGGCTGATGTCACCGTCGCCCGCGCCGCGATGCTGCCGAAAATCACCCTGACCGCCAGCCTCGGCAGCGGCGCCGATCTGGCCGCCGATTTGCTGCGCACGACGTTCTACAACCTGTCCTCGGGGCTGACCGCGCCGATCTTCAACAACGGCCGCCTCAGCGCCGAACGCGACAAGGCCAAGGCGCGGCAGGACGAATTGCTGGAGACCTATCGCGGGGCAATCATCAACGGCTTCGCCGACGTCGAAAAAGCCCTCAGCAGCATTCGTGGCCTCGACGAACAACGGCAATGGCAAAGCGAAGAACTGAACCAGGCACAAACCGCCTTCGACATCGCCCAGAGTCGCTACCAGGCCGGCGCCGAAGACCTGCTCACCGTCCTGCAAACCCAGCGCACGCTGTATGCGGCGCAAGACCTCAACGTACAACTGCGCCTGTCGCGATTGCAGGCGAGCATTGCCTTGTACAAAGCGTTGGGGGGTGGTTGGGAGGTGATCTGAGGGCAACGCGTCGACTGAACTGACGCCTTCGCGAGCAGGCTCGCTCCCACAGGGAGCCTTGGTCGTGCCGAAAATTTCTGTCCAGACCGAATTTCATTTGTGGGAGCGAGCCTGCTCGCGAAGGGGTCCTGTCAGGCACTGATGCATCTGAATGACACACCGCCTTCGCGAGCAGGCTCGCTCCCACAAGGGGATTGCGAACTATTCTGAATATGTGTGTGTTGAACCAATCTAGAGCTGTCGGCCCTTGACCTTCAGGTGCCGCGCATACCAAGGGCGCTGTGGCACTTTGCGGAACAGTTCGGTCATGTTGTCTTCGTCGCCAAAAGTGATACGCAGCGCCAGTTTCATGGTTTCCGGGTCCATCTCCACGGATCGCCCCGCTTGCAGGCCGGGCACGGTGCTGCAGCCGTGGGTGTCGGGGCCGAGCCAGGGGTCGGCGACTT
Organism: Pseudomonas sp. Sample_20; assembly: GCF_004307585.1. NCBI lineage: Bacteria > Pseudomonadati > Pseudomonadota > Gammaproteobacteria > Pseudomonadales > Pseudomonadaceae > Pseudomonas > Pseudomonas sp. Sample_20. Next base: position 32,467 of record NZ_RCOA01000111.1, read on the forward strand.
CCACCCAGCGTCCCGGCGCAAACCACGGCACGCCGTTGACTTCCAGACGGCTCACTTCGCCCGGATGAAAACGTTCATGGGCGCGGAACCAGTCTTCCAGGCGATCATCGATCCAACCATGAAAGCGCCAGAACACCGGGTTCACATGGGAGGAAAACGGATCACCGAGAAAGTCGTTTTCCGGCGCATACCAGCGCGCAGCGAAGTCCGCCTGATCGCGCGCCATCGGCACCGGAATGTCGTTGGACGGATCACGCGCCACCGAAGCCCAGCGCATGTGCAGCCAGTCGTGCAGGCCCAGTTCGACTTCCGAGCCGAACTGGCCAAGGGTCAATTTCGACAAGTAGCGCGGGTCACGGTACTGCGATTCCCATACCAGGAAATTGCTCTGGAAAGTCTCCGCCGCTTTGATGTCGCTGACCCATTTGGTGTACTCGTCATCACCCTGGGCCAGCCAGGTCGGCGGCAGTGAGTTGCCGTCGTGGTTGTCGAAATAACGCGCGAAGCCCTGGCGGTCACGTTCCAGCTCAGGCTGCGGCTGCGGGAACGCCGGCCAGGAAGGTAGATCCTGCATCGAGCGGGCGATGCCGAGCATGTGCCGATGCATAAAGAAAAAGTCCACGCCCGAGCCATTGCGATCCTTGCTCGGCCCACGGGCGTCGCGCTCCTTGTCACGTGGCCCGGGCTGCCAGCCGATGCCGCGCAAGGCTTCGCGTTTTTTCTCCGAGAGCTTGTGCCACTTGTCGCGGGTAGCGTGCCAGAGTTGGTGGAACAACCGATGCTCGGGCGCCACCAGCCAGGCCAACAGTTGCGGATTCAGACCGGTGCGTTCACGGGCCTCGGGAAAACGCCGCTTGATAGCGATGAAATGATTGTCCAGCTCGGGCAACGCCAACGGCCGGTCCAGACGCAGCACTTGCCCGGTGAACGTGGCGCTGCCGGCATTGCCGAACGCAGCCCAGACTTCATCCAGTTTGACTTTGAATTCATACACCGGCGGCGCAAGCGGCGCATAGGTGCGCAGCAGGCGCCAATACATCTCGGCGCCGTTGCCCGGTGCCAGATCGCCAATGACTTGATAACGCACAGGCCCTTCGGCACGCAGATTCGCTCCGGTGTCGAGATAACCACGCAAGCCGCGCCCACGATGGGCAATGTCGAGAAACAGCTCCAGGCCTTGCGCCGGCAGACCATCAAGCCCCGCCGCCGCACCGGTAAAGCGAATGTCCCAGACCCCACGCAAATTGTCCGCCAGCTGTTGCCCGGCGGTGTCCGCCAGATCGACCGTGGCCTCGTCCGGGGTGATCGGAAACTCCTCGCGAGTCAGTTCACGATGTGCATAAAAAGCGGCAGGCAGCGCGGCGCCCGTGAGTGCCATGCCCGCCATGAACCAGCGTCGAGAGATCGTCATTGCCCTACCTGTGTCAGCCATGAAGCAGGCTTTATCCAAGCTAGAACGTTTGCTCGGCGGGGAAATTTACGCTGCCGGCAAACATCACCCGCGCCGCTGCCGGGCATTTGTAACGCACACCTAAATTAGCCGTGCAGCCACTCGTTCTTCCCAGATAGCAAAGGCCCCTGCGCCTGTACCTCGACGGCGAACCTGAATGAGATGGCAATGACAAAACCGCGTTGGAAAAAGGCTCTATTCATCGGCCTGCCGCTGGCCCTGGCGATCAGTGCCGGCGCAGGATTTCTGGCCTGGGATTACTGGAACAACCCCGGCTATCCGGTGAAGGTGATGAAACAGGCGACGGAGTTGCAGGATCGCCTGCTGTCGTTCGACAGCCACATCACCGTGCCGCTGAGTTTCGGCAGCCACGACCACGAAGCTGACAAGGATGGCTCGGGCCAGTTCGACCTCATCAAGGCCAATCGCGGACGCCTGTCCGGCGCGGCGCTGACGGTGTTCGGCTGGCCGGAAATGTGGAACGGCCCGAACGCCCCGCACCGTCCGACCGAAGGTTTTGTCGAAGAAGCGCGCAATCAGCAGGAGGTGCGCTACAAGATCATTTCCGGGATTGTCCGCGACTTCCCCAATCAGGCCGGCATCGCCTACACACCGGATGATTTCCGCCGCCTGCACGGCGAAGGCAAGTTTGCGATTTTCATCAGCATGCTCAACGCCTACCCGCTGGGTAATGATCTGAGCAAGCTCGACCTGTGGGCCGGGCGCGGCATGCGCATGTTCGGTTTCAGTTACATCGGTAACAACAGCTGGGCCGACTCGTCGCGGCCGCTACCGTTTTTCAATGATTCGCCCGACGCCCTCAATGGTCTGTCGGACATCGGTAAACAAGCGGTGCAGCGCTTGAACGATCTGGGCGTGATCATCGATGTTTCGCAGATGTCGACCAAGGCCCTCGAGCAAGTCGCCGAACTGAGCCGTACACCGCTGGTGGCCTCGCACTCGGCGCCCCGGGCGGCGGTGGATATCCCGCGCAACCTCAGCGATAAAGAGCTGCAACTGATCAAGAACAGTGGCGGCGTGGTGCAGGTCGTCGCCTTCTCGCAGTACCTGAAACCGCTGACCCAGGGCACGCAGGACAAACTCAATGCGCTGCGTGCGCGCTTCGATCTGCCGCCACTGCCTAATCTGGCCATGGCGCTGATGCCGGGCGATCCGATCATCACCGCCTGGTCGGAACAGAAGCTCGGCCAATACGCCAGCGGCCTCTACGCGATCCTCGAAGAAGAACCGAAAGCCACTCTCAAGGACTTCGGCGACGCCATCGATTACACGGTGCGCAAGATCGGTATCGACCACGTCGGCATCGCCTCGGACTTCAACGACGGCGGCGGCATCAAGGGCTGGGAAAACGTCGGCGAAATCCGCAACGTCACCGCCGAACTGCTGCAGCGCGGCTACTCCGAAGCGGATATCGCCAAGCTCTGGGGCGGCAACTTCATGCGCGTCTGGGATCAGGTGCAAAAAGCCGCGAAACCAGCGCTGGCGTCGCGCCAGGAGGTGGCCCGGCCATGACTGATCGCCGCACTTTTCTGAAACAGGCCGGCCTGCTCGCCGCCGCCCTGCCCCTGGGCGCCAGCCTGAGTGCTCCGGCGGCCATCGCTGCCGCGCCGACTGCGTCGCGGGACAAATGGGCGCAGTTGCGTCAGTTGTTCGAGCAGGATCCTCAGGCGATTCACTTCGCCAATTTCCTCGTCACATCGCACCCCAAACCGGTGCGCGAAGCCATCGAACGCCATCGCGCAGCGCTGGATCTGAATCCGGGTCTGGCGATGGATTGGGATCTGGGCGTCACCGAGAAGCGCGAAGAAAACGTGCGCCACTGGGCCGGCCAGTATCTGCAAGCCAAACCCGCGCAAATCGCCCTGACCGGCAGCACCACCGAAGGCCTGGCGATGATCTACGGCAGCGTGCAGGTGCGCGCGGATCAGGAAATTCTCACCACGGTTCACGAGCATTATTCGACGCGCAACATCCTCGATTTCCGCAGCCGGCGTGACGGCACGCCCGTGCGCAAACTCAAGCTGTTCGAAACCCCGCAGAGCATTTCTATGGATCAGGTGCTCGACACGATCAATCGCAACATCCGCCCCGAAACCCGCGTGTTGGGCATGACCTGGGTGCATTCGGGCAGCGGCGTGAAGCTGCCGATCCGCGAAATCTCGCAATTGGTCGACGAGCACAACCGCCAGCGTGCCGATCAGGATCGGCTGATCTACGTGGTCGATGGCGTGCACGGATTTGGCGTCGACGACGTGAGTTTCCCGCAGATGAACTGCGACTTTTTCATCGCCGGCACGCACAAGTGGATGTTCGGCCCGCGCGGCACCGGCATCGTCTGCAGCCGCACCGAAGAACTGAAATACGTCAGCCCCAGCGTGCCGACCTTCTCCGAGGCCACGGCGTTCTCGACCATCATGACCCCGGGCGGCTACCACGCCTTCGAGCATCGCTGGGCGCTGGACGAAGCCTTCAAGTTGCACCTGCAACTGGGCAAGGCCGAAGTGCAGACGCGCATTCATCAGCTCAACAGTTACCTCAAGCAACGCTTGCAGGAGCACCGCAACATCGAGTTGGTGACCCCGCTCGACTCGCAGTTCTCCGCCGGTTTCACCTTCTTCCGGATCAAGGGCCAGGACAGCGATGAAGTGGCCGCCTGGCTGATGCAAAACCGGGTGATCTGCGACGCGGTCAGCCGCGATGTCGGGCCGGTGATTCGCACCGCCCCGGGTTTGCTCAACAGCGAAGCCGAAGTGGATCGCTTCATGGACATCCTCGGCACCAAGCTGCGCGCCTGACCCTCGACTGCCGTTTTCCTTTTAAAGAGACGACCCATGAAAAAGCCTCACGCGTCACTCCTCTCCAAAGCCCTGCCCGCACTGGCGCTAAGCGCCCTCTGCGCTGCGCTGTTGCCCGGCAGCGCGCTGGCGGCGACCGCGCCTGCTGCGGGCAAAGTGTTCAAGGACTGCAAGGACTGCCCGGAAATGGTCGTGCTGCCGACCGGCAGCTACACCATGGGCACGCCGGATGATGAAGTCGGCCGCCAACCCGACGAAGGCCCGCTGCACACGGTGACGTTCAGCAAACCATTCGCTATCAGCCGCTCGCAGGTGCTGGTGGGCGAATGGGACGCCTATGTCCGCGAAACCGGCAACAAGCCCTACGACTTCGATGACCGCCCCGGCCGCCGCTGCACCGCCGGCAAGCCGGAATTCAAACAGACGCCACGCGATCCGGCCGTATGCATGAACGTCGCCGAAGCCCAGGGCTACATCGACTGGCTGTCGAAAAAGACCGGCCACGCCTATCGCCTGCAAAGCGAATCGATCCGCGAATACGCCGCCCGGGGCGGCAGCGCCGGGCCTTTCCCGTTCCCGTTCGATGAGGGCAAGGATTACCAGATTTCCAGGCACGCCAACACTTACGGCGCAGCCGATGGCTACAACTTCACCTCGCCGGCCGGCACCTTCCCGGCCAATGCGTTTGGCGTGTTCGACGCCCACGGCAACGTCTACGAATGGACCGCCGATTGCTATCACCCGGACTACTCCGGCGTGCCCGCCGACGGTCGCCCATGGACCCAGGAAAACTGCGAACGCCAGGTCATGCGCGGCAATGACTGGGGCGAGGCGCCGATCTTCTCGCGCTCGGGCAACCGCAACAGCAGCTGGCCGACCAGCAAGGGCGACTGGCTGGGCTTTCGCGTAGTACGCGACCTCTGATCCCGCCCTCGACGAGCGCAGCCACGCCTGCGCTCGGTTAAAGAAACTCCGCGACCATTCGTTTTCCTTAAGTACCGGCACTCCCTCCGCATCGAAGCAGGAATCCTCCATGACCAAGCCTACGCGTGGGGCGATCAACGAATTGTTCGCCCTGCTCAAGCCCTTCCGCCTGATCGTCTCGGCGTCCATCGTGCTCGGCATGCTCGGCGGCCTGAGCGTCACCGTGCTGCTGGCGACCATCAACAACGCCCTGCATTCCGATGACGGCCTGACCCGCACCGTGGTGATGATCTTTGCCGGCCTCTGTGCCCTGGCCCTGCTGACCACGATCCTGTCGGACATCGGCACCAACTACGTCGGCCAGCACATCATCGCCAAACTGCGCAAAGAGCTGGGGGAGAAAGTCCTGTCGGCGCCGATCGACCAGATCGAACGCTATCGCAGCCATCGCCTGATTCCGGTGCTGACCCACGACGTCGACACCATCAGCGACTTCGCCTTCGCCTTCGCGCCGCTGGCGATCTCCATGACCGTGACCCTTGGTTGTCTCGGCTATCTGGCCATGCTGTCGTGGCCGATGTTCCTGATGATGCTGGTGGCCATCGCCATCGGCACCACCATCCAGGCGATTGCGCGGGCCAAGGGCATGCGCGGTTTCTACGCCGCGCGCGATTCCGAAGACGAACTGCAGAAGCACTACAACGCAATTGCCGAAGGCGCCAAGGAACTGCGTATCCACCGGCCGCGTCGCCAGCGCATGTTCGTCGCCGGCATTCAGAAAACCGCCGAGAAAATCTGCGACACCCAGATCAGATCGATCAACACCTTCGTCATCGCCAAGTCGTTTGGCTCGATGCTGTTCTTCGTGGTCATCGGCATGGCCCTGGCCCTGCAATCGCTGTGGCCGAGTGCCGACAAAGCGGTGATGAGCGGATTCGTTCTGGTGCTGCTGTACATGAAGGGGCCGCTGGAACACTTGATCAGCACCCTGCCGATCATCAGCCGCGCGCAGATTGCCTTCCGCCGCATTGCCGAACTGAGCGAACAGTTCTCCTCACCGGAGCCGCACCTGTTGCTGCAGGATCAGGGCAGCAAGCCAGCCGCCGTCAACAGCCTGGAACTGCGCAACGTGCGCTACGCCTTCCCTCCCGTGGAAGGCAGCGAACCGTTCCGCCTCGGGCCGGTGAACCTTCGTATCGAACAGGGCGACATCGTGTTCATCGTCGGTGAGAACGGCTGCGGCAAGACCACGCTGATCAAATTGCTGCTGGGCCTGTACGCGCCGACCGAGGGCGAAATTCGCGTTAACGACAAGCCCATCACTGCGGTCAACCGCGACGATTACCGGCAGAACTTCACGACGATCTTCGCCGACTACTACCTGTTCGATGACTTGATCCAGGGCGATCGTGAAGTGCCGCAGGATGCCACCCGCTACCTCGAGCGTCTGGAGATTGCGCACAAGGTCAGCGTGCGCGACGGCGCCTTCAGCACCACCGACCTGTCCACCGGTCAGCGCAAACGCCTGGCACTGGTCAACGCCTGGCTCGAAGAGCGCCCGGTGCTGGTGTTCGATGAATGGGCGGCGGATCAGGACCCGACCTTCCGGCGGATCTTCTATACCGAGCTGCTGCCCGACCTCAAGCGCCTGGGCAAAACCATCATCGTGATTTCCCACGACGACCGTTACTTCGACGTCGCCGATCAACTGGTGCGCATGGAGGCCGGCAAGGTCAAAAGCGAACTGCAAACCGCTTGATCGAGGCAGCCGCGACCGGGCCGGAGAAAAAACTTTTCCGGTTTGCCGCGGCTTCCTCGTCTTAATGAGATGAATAAGAACCATTAACAACTATACCTGCCAAGGTCTTAACCTCATGTCCGCATCCCGTTTCATGCTTCGCCCTCTGACTCGAGCCCTGCTGATGCACGGCGCGACCCGCACACGCCTGGCTGGTAGCGGCCTGGGTCTGGCACTGACCCTCGCGGCAGCGCCGTATGTCCAGGCCCAGGAATGGACCCTGAACATCCCGGCCCAACCGCTGGCCCAGGCCCTGCAAACCCTCGGTCAGCAGACCAGCCTGCAAATCGTCTACAGCCCGGAAAGCCTGCAAGGCCTGCGCTCCAGCGCCCTCAACGGCCGCTATCAGGATGACGAGTCGCTCAAGGCCATGCTCAGTGGCACCGGCATTCGCTATCAGCGTGACGGCAACACCGTCACCGTGCTCGGCCCGGCCACTGGCGGCAGCGCGATGGAACTGGCGCCGACCAACGTCAACGCCAACCGCCTCGGCGCCACCACCGAAGGCAGCAACTCCTACACCACCGGCGGCGTGACCATCGGCAAGGGCGTGCACTCGCTCAAGGAAACGCCGCAGTCGGTCACGGTGATGACCCGCAAGATGCTTGATGACCAGAACCTCAACACCATCGAACAGGTGATGGAGAAGACCCCGGGCATCACCGTCTACGACTCGCCAATGGGCGGCAAGTATTTCTACTCGCGCGGTTTCCGCATGACCGGCCAGTACCAGTACGACGGCGTGCCGCTGGACATCGGCAGCAGCTACGTGCAGGCGGACAGCTTCAACAGTGACATGGCCATCTACGACCGCGTGGAAATCCTCCGCGGCGCGGCCGGCATGATGAAGGGCGCGGGCGGCACCGCCGGCGGCGTCAACTTCGTGCGCAAGCGCGGCCAGGACACCCCGCACACGCAGCTGTCGCTGTCGGCCGGGACCTGGGACAACTATCGCGGCCAGGTCGACACCGGCGGCCCGCTGAACGACGCCGGCACTGTCCGTGGCCGCGCCGTGGTGACGCAGCAGACCCGTAAGTATTTCTACGACGTGGCTGAACGCCGCGACCAGATCTACTACGGCGCCCTGGACTTCGACCTCAGCCCCGACACCACCCTCGGTCTGGGCATGGCCTATGAAGACGTCGACGCCACCCCGTGCTGGGGCGGCCTGCCGCGCTACGCCGACGGCTCCGACCTGCACTTGAAACGCTCCACCTGCCTGAACACCTCGTGGAACAACCAGCGCAGCAAACGCGCCACCTACTTCGCCGACGTCAAACACCAGTTCAACGACGACTGGTCGCTGAAAGTTGCCGGTGTCTACTCGCGCAACACCCAGGACATGGAATATTCCTTCCCGAGCGGCACAGTGCCGTTGGGCGCCACAGCCACCAATACGCTGATGCTCGGCAGTACCTATGACTACGACCAGCGCGACTACGGTTTCGATGCTTACGTCGACGGCAAATTCGACGCCTTCGGCCAGCAGCACGAACTGATCGTCGGCGCCAACGCCAGCCGTTCGCACAAGGACGACTTCTACGCGGTGGCGGCATTGCCACAGCGCCAGAACGTGTTCAACCCGAACCACAACATCCCGCAGCCGGATGAAAGCTACTACCTGGCCAACGCCTCCCGTGGCGGCCCGGTGGACATGCACATCAAGCAATACGGCGCTTACTCGATCGCCCGCCTGAAACTCGCCGACCCGATGACCCTGGTACTCGGCAGCCGGGTCAGCTGGTACAAATCCGACACCGACTCGGTGCAGTACTTCCGCGGCGAAGGCACCGAGGTCAACACCCAATCCACCGAAACCGGCCAGGTCACGCCGTTCGCCGGCCTGCTCTACGACCTCAACGACAACCTGACCGCCTACGCCAGCTACACCGACATCTTCACCCCGCAAGGCTCGTACAAAACCATCGACGGCAGCACGCTCAAGCCGCTGATTGGCCAGAGCTACGAATTGGGGATCAAGGGTGAGTGGTACGACGGTCGCTTGAACACCACGTTCAACCTGTTCCGCACCATCCAGAAAGATGCGGCCCAGGATGACCTGCGGTGCGAAGACAGTTCGTGCCAGATCAACTCCGGCAAGGTCCGCGCCCAGGGCTTTGAAGCTGAAGTCAGCGGTGAAGTGATCGACCGCCTGCAATTGCTGGCCGGTTATACCTACACCCAGACCAAGGTGCTGGAAGATGCCGACGCCACTCAGGATGGCGCGGTCTACAACTCCTACGTGCCGCGTCACCTGTTGCGCGTCTGGGGTGATTACGCCCTGAGCGGACCGCTGGACCGTGTGACCATTGGTGCGGGTGTCAATGCGCAGACAGGCACTTACCGTGTCTCGCCTCTGGGCGGGGACAATGTCGACGGCGCGGGTTATGCGGTCTGGAACGGTCGCATCGGTTATCGGATCGATGACACCTGGTCGGTGGCGTTGAACGGCAACAACCTGTTCGACAAGCGTTATTACGCGACCATTGGTACCGAGGGGTTCGGTAACTTCTACGGGGATCCGCGCAATTTTGTGATGTCGGTGAAGGCTGATTTCTGATTGGTCTGATGTTGTTTAGAAGCCCCGCTTTGGCGGGGCTTTTTGATTTTTGGGATTGGGGGCATATCCTTTGCTGCGGTGAAGGCTACTTAAGGTTCCGCCCTTACGGCGGGTCACCTTTTCCAAACGCCGGAATGCCGGCCCAGCGAAAAGTAACCAAAAAGGCTTTGCCCCGGCGTACGGCCCGCTCGCTGGGGCTCGGGGTACCTTCGTTACGGAACCGATCCTGGCGCAGCGTCTACGGTTGGCTTCGCTGCACCTGCACTCGCTGTGTACGACTGCGTCGTACGGTCGCTGCGCTCCCACGCCCGGATCGATCCCATAACGAAGCCTGCCGAAGGGGCAAAAGATCAAAAGCCAGAGCAAAAGCCCCTCACCCTAGCCCTCTCCCGGAGGGAGAGGGGACTGACCGAGGTGTTCAGGCGAAATACGCCGACTTGCGATATCGAGTCGAATGCAGATACTGAAAAGCCCGCAAATCGGCTCCCTCTCCCTCGGGAGAGGGCTGGGCGGGCGGC